>NZ_JAUOPX010000020.1:0-82072 GCF_030547455.1 Motilimonas sp. 1_MG-2023
CAGATAGCTCAGTCGGTAGAGCAGGGGATTGAAAATCCCCGTGTCCGTGGTTCAATTCCGCGTCTGGGCACCATATTAAAGGCCTCGCTAAAAGCGAGGCCTTTTTTTTACGTTGAATTTGTCCGAACACCACTCTGTCTATACATTTATCATTTGGCTATCTTTATCTCTCGGTGAGGGCGTGTTGTTTAAATTACGATATTGGTTGCTACTGCCGTTAATCCTTACGTTTTTGTTCCATGTTGGCAGTTCAATCTATTACGCTTATGGTGGATACAATGGTGCGCATTGCGCAGGATTGCTTGGTGCTGTTTGGTCATGTTCATGGCTCGAATATTATTTAGACTATCTGCTTAACCCATTTGCTCTGTTTACTTTGGCCTTCTATCTGAGTGCTTATATGATTATTATTGTGCTTACATGGACGGTTATTCGGGCAATAAAAAAAGCGCCGTAGCGCTTTTTATTTAAGTGGCAGGTTTTGTTAAACCTTAAACTGTGCGACCAGTCTATCCAAGTTTTCACACTGTTGCGCCAATGACTCGCAAGCGTTTTCTGCACTAGCGACCATTTCAACCACCTGGTGACTATTGTCGGCGATACGTTGCACATTACTGCTCACTTCTTCGCTGACATGGTTTTGTTCTTTCGCTGCGGTGGATATTTGAATATTGAGATCGTTGATCATCGCGATAGCGTTGACAATCGCATCCAGTGACGCACCAGCTTCGCCAGCCTGCGTTGCTGTTTGCTCTCCACTTTCTTGGCTTGAAGTCATGACACTGACGGCTTGCTTGGCGCCGTTTTGCAATTTTTCAATCATATTGTGAATTTCGCCAGTACTGGCTTGTGTTTTACTGGCGAGGGAGCGTACCTCATCGGCCACAACAGCAAAGCCTCGACCTTGTTCTCCAGCTCTGGCTGCCTCGATCGCGGCATTTAAAGCGAGTAGGTTAGTCTGGTCTGCAATGCCTCTAATAACGTCTAAAATTGATGCAATATCACCTACATCATGTTCTAAGGTATTAATCACTTGTGATGCTTGAGCCAATTCATTCGATAGCGCTTGAATTGACACTACGGTCGTGCTGATGATGTGTTTTGCGCTGGTGGCTTCATCATTGGCATCTTGACTTGAGTGAGCCGCGTCTTCAGCATTCTGACTCACGGTTTCGCTGGTGGCGTTGAGCTCATGAACTGCTGTGGCTACCGCATCACTTTCTAGTTGTTGGTTACTGGCGCCATGAGCAACCCCCTGAGTGATAGATTGAATGTTGGTCATCTCAGCACGTACCGCATTCGATGAGATAATCACTTCAGTGATAGTCTCTTGTATTCTTTGGGTAAAAGTATTGAACGACTCAGCTAGATCGCCAATTTCATCTTGGGTCTCAACGGGCACTCGTGCGGTTAAGTCACCTTCACCCGATGCGATATTTTTCATGGCTGTGGTTAGGCGTTTTATCGGTGCGATCAAAATATTACCGAGTAGCCAAGTGATCGCAGCGGCAGCGACCAAGGCGCTGATACCGCCTACTTCCATCATCATTTTTGCACTACTAATACTGGCAAGTTTATCTTGTTCGAATCCATGAACAGTATCAACAAGGTTATCTTCAATGCGTTTTAGCGCTTCACGCATAGTATCAAAGGCTTGCTCTAACTCTTCCCCATTAACGGCGAATAATTGAGGAGCTTGATTTGGATTATCGATATAAGGCTTAGTCATAGCTAACCAAGCATCAAAGGTACGTGCCATTTCATCTAAGTGAGTTTGATTTGATGGGGCGAATAGGCCGATATCGATTAAGCGCTGCGCTGCCAAAATTCGTTTCCGTGCTTTTGGGGCGTTATCGTTATACTCAAAAACTTGTTTTTCGATCAGTGCTTTATTGCCATTGGCTATCACTAAACCTTGGATGGCCGCAGTGGCTTGGTAAAGGTCGCGATAACCGTCACCTAAATCTGCTAGGACAGGCTGTATTTCTTGGCTATATAAAATATTGAACTCAGCTTGTTGATTGAACTTGTGAATCGTGAATAAGAAAATAGCAACGAATACTACTGTTACTAGCACCACCGGGATGGCTAACTTGGCTCTAAAGTTTAATTTTTTTAACACGTGACACCTCATCGAATGGCTGAATGTGGAACTAAAAGTAGCAATATAAGTTTTACAGCTAAACTAAAAGTATGGGTTTATAAATAAAATATCTATGTAAGTATCAGGTTTTTTGATGTTGTACTTGTTGTTTTGGCGAATTAATCTAACTTCATCACGAAATGCAAACATGGATGTTTTTTAATGCCTGCCAAGCAGCATGATATTGTTTGAATTTTTCTGGAGACTGATAACCACGATCAGGATGATAAATGAGGGCAAGCTCTCGCCAGCGTTGTTTTATTTCGGCAAAAGTTGCATCTTCATTCAGTTGAAATAGTTCTAGCGCTTGCTGTTCACTTAGGCTGGATGGTTGTGTAGGCTGTTGTTGAAATTGTTGCCAAAACTGGGCGAGTAATTGGGCTATTTCCTCATTACTGGTGAGGTAGTTTTGCCAATCTAAATAGTAGGCTTTCAAGTTATGAGTGGTGCTTGTGTTAACTAGCTGAATGTCCCTTTCCGGCTTTACCAGTAACTCGATATGCAAGCTGCTTATCTGTAGATAATATTCGTTGATAAGCTCATCTTGCAGCTGGTAAAGCGCATTCATAATTAAGAAGTTAAGCTTAAATAGATGGCTGTTGGGGTCATCGTCTAGTTGAGCTTGTTGTAACGGCTTGAGGGCTTGACCTATATCGTGAATCTTCAGTGGCTGTTGGGTGTTTAGTAACAGCTCGAAAATTGGTTCAATAAATGGATTCTCCATATTCAGGCTCCTACTAATCCTATTAAATACTGGCCACTGCTTTGCAGTGGCCAGTTGGGCTTTAATGGAAGGGGAAGAAGTAGCTCATCCAAGATGACATACGTAGCAAAATCTTACGCATTATTGCTACATGGTGGAAGTGGTCGGAATAAACCGCTGCTTGACCAAATGAGCCACCAGGCACTTGATCACTAAATTCGTCAAATGCAGGATCGGTTATTTTTAATAACACAGCAACCCGACCTGCTTGTGGTGCGGTAAGCGGTGAAATCATAGTACCAGATGGTTGCACTTGACCTTCAACCATTGCTGGAGCGACGCTGGCCACTTCTGCTGTAAATACGCGTCCTGGAATACCATCAAACGCAATCTCGGCCTCATAGCCTGGCTTCAAGCGCAGTAGGCTGTTTTGTCTAAACCAAGCGGTGTAATAGTTTTGTCCGTCTTTGTTAACAAAAATCATTACTGGTCGCAATGGCATCGCCACTGCAAGCATTCCTGGATATAAAGCCTGCTGTACAACGTAGCCATCACTCATGGCTTTAACTTCGGTTTGTGCCAATTTAAACTCAGCACTGACTAATTGTGCTTTGATGTCGTCAACAGAGGCGCGGGCGACATCGACATCGCGCGCTTTACCTACGCCACGTTTTTTTAGTTCAATAGCACGGTTAAGATCATCATTGGCACTTTTTAAACGTGCTTTGAGAGAGTCAACTATGCTTTGGAATGGGGTGGGATCAATCTTAAACAGTAAGTCGCCTTTTTTCAGTGGCACATTTGGTTGCACAGGTACTTCTATCACTTGCCCTGTTACTGCCGGCACGATAGGGGTGGTGACATAATATTCACGGGCCATCTCAGAGTAAGGATGGTTGTAATTCATCATGAAAATTAAGGTGCCAATTAAGGCTATACCGCCAAGCACAGCTGTGGGTACAGTCCATTTATTTAATGGAATTTTAAAGACTTTGAATACCACTACGCAGATTGCGGTGTAAGTCAGTACTAGTAGTAAATCCATTTATTTGTCTCCTTCGCTTTCTAGTTCACGCAAACGACTCTCTAATTCGTCTACTTTGAGACAAAGGGTTTCTACCGTATTGTCTTGGCCTGTTGTGCCGAAGCCCCAGCCACGATCCTCTCGATATAACGTGGCCCAAATCCATAAAAATGGCCACAGTACGTGTAAAGTAAATAAGCTAACCCAACCAGCAACATGAATCGCATCTTGATGTGGGTGATTGCGATGTTGCGCAATTTCATAAGGAATATCATGTATGGCAATCACGCCATAGAAAAAGGTGATGGCGACGAACACCAATAACCCAAGAGCAAAATAATCAAGCACTATTTGATCCTTTTTTAATGTGGTTGTTAAATTTTTTTAGTATATGTGTTTTATGTGTCAGAAGGTAGTTTGAAATTGTCTAGGGGAAATATTGTGGTATGAGCGACCCTTTATTTTTCTAAGAGCTTGTTGAAGTTGTATTGTAAATAAGATGCTTAATTCTAACCCTTTGTAGTCGTTCTGCTGAACGATAAAAATCAAGATAAAATGGTTAAATAGTCTCAGAGATTACTAGACATTTGGGCTCTTGCTCCTTAGCATGCGCGCGAATGCTGATTATGCTAGGCCTTAATTATTAAAAGCCATGGCGGGAACAGGGTGTAAATCCCTGACTGACGCGCAGCGGTGATAGAGAATACTAAAATACCGAGGGCAACCTCAGACACTGGAGCCGATAGTTTAACTTTACTCTGGGAAGTCGTGTTTTAGCGCCCACTTGGGCAGTCTCTTAAGTCCGAATACCGGTCAGCAACTAAGCGATGGACGCTTAGGTTTTTAACGCGAATAAGGTTTTCAAAAAATGAAAAAAACACTTCTCGCAGTGGCATTGACGCCGCTGTGCTTGCCCTATGCAACCGCAAAAAATATTGCTGAGGATGACACTATTATCGTCACCGCTAATCGAACCGAGCAGCCATTAGCTAGTTCATTAGCGTCGGTCGCTGTGATTGAAAAGGAAGAAATCGAAGCGATTCAAGCCAAGTCATTTGCTGAGGTACTGCGTCGTTTACCTGGTATTCAAGTCAATGAAGGCGGCTTCGGCCAGCAAACTGACATTTTTGTTCGTGGCTCCTCCAGTAAGCATATTCTACTGTTAATCAATGGCGTGCGTATCGGCAGCGCGACCACTGGCTCGGCAAACTTTGGCCAAATACCGTTAACCGGAATTGAGCGCATTGAATTTGTGCGTGGCCCGCGTGCGGCGATTTATGGCTCTGATGCCATGGGCGGCGTGATTAATGTGATCACCAGTTATCAAGGCGAAGAGTACGGTGAATTGAGTACTAGCCTGGGCTCTCGTGAGTTTTCTAGTATTGAAACCGCAGCAGCAGCGGCGCTTAAAGACGACGCTTGGGTTAAATTTGCAGTCAAGCATGACAATGCAGAAGGTTTCTCCGCGCAAAAAGCGCCGGTCGATCAAGATAAAGATGGCTTTCATAACACTAGTTTTGTGGCTGAACTGGGCAAGCAATTTAACCAACAGTGGCGTGCCAGCTTGCAAGGGTATTTTCAGCAAGGTCAATCTGACTATGATAGTGCATGGGCTGAAGATACTTATAGTGAAACTGAAAACTACAACGTGGCTGGTAAGCTTAATTACCAAGGGGAGTGGCTATTTGGTGAACTAACGTTGGCGACAAACCAAGACAAAAGTGACGACTATTCAGCAACATCCCATGATGTATTCAAAACTAATCGTGATTTAGTTAATCTTTTAGTCAGTGCTGCGGCTAATGAAGCTGTCACTATTACTTCTGGTGTTGAGTGGTATCAAGACGAAGTGGGCACTGATAGCGCGGCTTATGCTAAGTCGACACGCGACAACAAAGCGATTTATATCAATCTAGATTATCAACTTGCGCCATTAAGTATTGAAGCCAGCGCGCGCCTAGATGATAACCAAAGCTATGGTAGTAAAACCACGTGGCAATTAGCGACAGGTTATCAAGTTGTCGAGCAAGTACGCCTGCTAGGTTCAATTGGCACTGCATTTAAAGCGCCAACCTTTAATGACCTGTATTATCCAGAATCGCCTTACAGTAAAGGTAACCCAAAGCTCAAACCAGAGCAGTCGTTGAGCTACGATTTAGGCGCAGAAGTGGTGCTTGATAGTGTTGATTTTCGTTTCACTGCCTATCAAAGTGAGATTGAAGACCTGATAATTTGGCCTGCCCCTAATTATTACATGCCTGAAAATGTAAGTGAGGCAGAGATAAAAGGCCTAGAAATTCAAGCCGAATTTGCCACGGGGGCGCTAAATCATCAGTTGTCATATGATCATGTTAATGCCAAGGATAAAAAAACAAATAAGTATTTGCCTCGCCGCGCTCGACATTTAGCCAAATGGAATCTGAATTATCGCTACCAAGACCTCCAGTTTGATGTCATTACCTTATATCAAGGTGATAGTTACGATAATGCTGCTAATACAAATAAGCTAAAGGGGTACTTCTTAGCTGACCTAGCAACTAGCTATTACTTCAGTAACGGCTTGGTGTTACGAGGTCGTATAGCTAACTTGTTCGATAAAGAATATGAAGTGAAGAAAAACTACAACACCGCAGAGCGTAGTTATTATGTAACCGGCTCATACCGCTTTTAAGTGTTTTAGTTGTAGCGCTAAATGAACAAAGGGCCAAAAGGCCCTTTTTAGTGTCGTTGTCTTTAACTTAGCTTACTCGTCCATAAATAACGCTAATAGTTCATTCAAATAGCGATGGCCGAGTGGGCTAACTTGCCACTGCTCATCCAGATCCAGTAGTAAACCTTTGCTTAGTGCGGCATCAATTGCTGTTTGCAACATATCTGGTGATTGGCCGGTGCGTTGGCTAAATTCGTTTTTATCAAACGGCTCAAATAGGCGCAGGCGGTTCATCATGTACTCAAAGGGCAATTCATCCGGCTTAACTTCATTAAGCTGATCTAAATATGCGCGCTCAGGATCAAGATAGCCATTAGGATGTTTCACCTTAGTGGTGCGGATAATCTTATTTTGCTCTGGCAGCGTCACTTTACCATGAGCGCCACAGCCAATACCTAAGTAGTCGCCGAAGCGCCAGTAATTTAAGTTGTGCTGACATTGCTTACTAGGTTTCGCGTAACCGGATATTTCATATTGCTGATAACCTGCAGCAATTAAGCGCTGGTGGCCCTGCTCATAAATATCCCACAAGATATCGTCATCAGGTAGCGTTGGCGGTTTAGATGCAAATTGCGTATTGGGTTCGATTGTTAGTTGATACCAAGATAAATGGGGCGGCGCTAAATCGATTGCGGTGGTTAAATCAAACAGTGCGTCATCAAGGTTTTGATTTGGCAAACCGTGCATCAAATCGAGATTAAAGCTATTGAGTGGGCTAGCACTGGCAAGCTTGGCGGCATTAACGGCTTCATCTTCGCCGTGAATGCGGCCTAACAAATTGAGCTTAGGTTGTTGAAAGCTTTGCACGCCAATGGAAATACGGTTTACACCGGCGGCGATAAAGCCAGCAAAACGCTCGGTTTCTACCGTGCCAGGATTTGCTTCCATGGTGATTTCAATATTTTGGCTAAACGGGATTTGTTGTGCAACGCCTTTGAGCAGCCTTGCCATCGCTTCTGCGGTTAATAGGCTCGGCGTACCGCCACCAATAAAGATACTGTGCAGCGCTCGGCCTTGGACATATTGCGCTTCAAGGCTTAAGTCTTCGAGTAGGGCATCAATATACTCAGCTTCAGGAATGTCGCCTTTTAAGCCATGGGAGTTAAAGTCGCAATACGGGCATTTTTGTACACACCAAGGTATGTGAATATATAAGCTCAGCGGTGGCAGGGTTAGCATTATTGGCCCAGTTTCTTGTTGATTTTAGTGCTCAGTAACTGCAGCGCTTTGCCGCGATGGCTTAATTGGTTTTTACGCGATTTATCCAGTTGCGCACTGACCACGCCTTCTGTTGGCACAAAAAATACGGGGTCATAACCAAAGCCATTTTCGCCGACGGCTTCGGTGGTGATGTATCCTTCCCATTTACCATGACAAATAACGGGGGTGGGATCATCAGCGTGGTTCATCAATACTAATACACAATGAAAGCGAGCAGTGCGTTGTGACTCAGGCACTCCTTCGAGTTCTTTCAGCAATTTATTGATGTTATCTTGGTCGGTAGCGCGTTCGCCAGCATAGCGGGCGGAATAAATACCCGGAGCCCCCTTTAGAAAGTCAACTTCTAAGCCTGAATCATCAGCAATCGCAGGTAAGCCAGTAATATAAGCAGCATGACGCGCTTTAATAATGGCATTCTCAACAAAAGTGGTGCCGGTTTCTGGTACGTCTGACACCTTAAAGTGGCTTTGTGGTAATACTTCTAGATCAAAAGCGGCTAATAATTCACTTAACTCTTTTACTTTTCCTAGATTACCTGTGGCTAATACTAATTGTTTCATGCTGGTCTCAATTATCTTCAACGTAGAATTTTTGAATGAACTTCAATTTGTTACTTTTTCCTTGGCTTTCCACCTTAATGTCAAAGGTGAAGGTTTCTTCATTGCGAAACGGCACTTCGGCTAAATAATAAATGGCATTGCCTTCTTTTACTTCGCGAAACGCTAAAGTGATGCTGTTGCCTAATAGGTTTCTGGCGGTACCAGTTAATTTTGCTTCTACTCCGGGATTGCCAACTTGGTTGGTATCAAGCACGCTGATATTTATCAAGCCGTTATAAGCACTGCGTTTAATCTTGTAGGCTCGGGCAATTTTTGGCGTTAAAAACGTTGAGTTTAAAGCGATGTAATGAATATCAAGGTTGGCAAAGGTTTGTTTTTGCTCTGCTTGACCCATTGGGCTAATGAACAGCATTAGGCTGGTTATCAAGCCTAATATAGGCAGTTTGAGGATTGACATTACTAACTCCGGTTTGGCTGTGCTGAATGGTCGTTTTAAGTATGATCTATTAGTGGTAAAAGCGCTGATGGGATCACTTTGGGCGCACAGATCCGCACTTGTTTATGTCGGCCTAACTCACCTTTCTCTATCAAGATCTGACCCTTAGCAACCTTACATATTTTACTGAAAAATTTAATTAGGTGACTATTGGCTTTGCCGTCCACAGGCGGTGCGGTAATGCTCACTTTCAGCTCGTCACCGTGTAGCCCCATGATTTTATCTTGGCTAGCCTTAGGTTGAATATAAAGGCGAAGCACTAAGTCTTCGCCTTGTCGGGTTATGGCATTCATCGACTAATCTAGAGCATTAGCCAAAGTGGGCCGATTAAGCTCAACATACCGTAATTGATAAACTGCAGTAGGATAAAAATCACTAATATGGATAAATCCAGTCCGCCCATTGAAGGGAGCATACGTCTAATCGGCGCCATGAGAGGTTCAGTTAACTGATACATTACATATTCTATAGGGCTACGGCCTTGGCTAACCCAGCTTAATATGGCGCGAATAATCAGTACCCAAAACAGCAAGTAACCGATTTTCTTTAGGGCAACTAATGCCGTTATTAGCAATAAACCACCGACACTGTTCATGGCATAAGGTAAAAAGTTAAGGTATTGCAGCAACAATAACTTAGCTAATACGATAATCAGCAGTAACACCACACTGGCAAAGTCAAAGCCACCAAAGCCGGGGATCACGCGGCGCAGTGGTTTGAGCAATGGGTTTGTTGCCTTTACCACAAACTGACAGAATGGATTATAAAAATCGGCCCGAACTACTTGTAGCCACAAGCGTAAAATAACCACTGAAATATATAAATCAAACAGGGTGTTAATTAAAAAATCAAACGGGTTAGTGCCCATTTTGCCTCCTAGAAGAGTTGTTCCATTTGCGCGCCGCGCTTGGCAGCTGCGGTCATGGCTTGCTTAACTGTGTCAGTTAAACCTTGTTCGTTAAAAGTGCGAACAGCTTCGGCAGTGGTACCACCTTTAGAAGTAACATTGGTGCGTAAGGTGGCTAAATCAAGGTCAGGGTTTTGTACCACCATTTGCGCGCTGCCTAATGCTGACTGTTGCACCAATAGACGTGCTTGCTCTGGGGTAAAGCCCATTTCAATCGCAGTTTGCTCCATTGCTTCCATGAATAAGAAGAAATAGGCCGGCGCACTGCCAGAGGCGGCGATAATGCCGTTAATTTGTGCCTCGTCTTCAACCCAAACGGTTTTACCTACCGCTGCCATTAGATCGCCTGCAAAGGTTTTATCGCTGTCACTGACTTGAGCAGATGCAAATAAGCCGGTCATGCCAAGCTGTAACAGGGCTGGCGTGTTGGGCATGGTGCGCACTACTGGTACGTTACCTAAAATGCCTTGTAAACGTGACACCGAGATGCCTGCTGCAATTGAAACAAATAGTTTACCGGATAAGTCGGCGCCTTGGTCGACGATGTCTTGGCACACTGCAGCCATAATCTGTGGCTTAACCGCTAGTACAACCACATCTGCCCAAGCTACCGCTTCTGCGTTGTTAGTTTGGGTGCCAATAGCAAACTGTTGCTGCATTTTGCTGCGGTTTTCATCACTAGGGTCACTGGCTAATAAACACGTTTTATCATAACCGTCTTGAAGTAGGCCGCCGATCAAACTGCTTGCCATGTTGCCGGCACCGATAAAGGTAATCTTTTTTTGTTCCATGTGAGTCTCTTTATAAATCCGTTGTTAATGTTATGCGCTGATATCTTAAGCGGAATAATCGCGCGCGCCAAAAATGGCGGTTCCCACTCTAACCATGCTACTGCCATTAGCGATGGCCGGTATCATATCACCACTCATGCCCATGGATAGGGTGTCCATCTCGGGGTAGGTTTGCTGTAGTTGCAAATATAACCGATGTAATTGTTGAAAGCTGTTATTTAAGATGTTTTCGTCATCGGTTGCTTGCGGTATGGCCATGATGCCACGCAGTTTTAAACGTGGTAATGCACTTACTTGTGATGCGAGTTCAATAACTTGAGATAAAGTGGTTCCCGACTTACTGGCTTCTCCGCTAATATTGACCTGTAAGCAGATATTCAGTGGCGAGAGGTGTGCGGGGCGTTGATCGCTTAGGCGCTGCGCTATTTTTAAACGGTCGATACTTTGTACCCAATTAAAATGCTCAGCCACGGGTTTAGTTTTATTTGATTGCAGTGGTCCGATAAAATGCCACTCAATTGGCTCAACGATATCTGCGTCTTGGCTGAGAGCTTGAATTTTTTCTATGCCTTCTTGCACATAGTTCTCACCAAACAGGCGTTGGCCTGCGGCGTAGGCCATTTTAATTTGTGCTATTGGCTTGGTTTTACTGACCGCCAGTAGTTTTATTTCATGTTTTTCTCGATTAGCAGCGGATGCCGCTTGTTCAATTTGAGATAAAACCGTAGTGAGTTGCTTCGATAGTGTGCTCATAATAGTTTACTACAGGAATCTTAGGTTATGGATATTACAGAGTTATTGGCGTTTAGTGTAAAGCATAAAGCGTCGGATCTACACCTTTCTGCCGGTGTATCACCCATGATCCGTGTTGACGGTGAAGTGCGCAAGATTAACTTACCGGCTCTCGACCATAAGCAAGTACACAGCTTGATTTATGACATCATGAACGACAAGCAGCGTAAAGATTTTGAAGAAAAATTAGAAACGGATTTCTCGTTTGAAGTGCCAGAGTTAGCGCGTTTTCGTGTTAACGCCTTCAACCAAAATCGCGGTGCCGGTGCGGTATTTCGTACTATCCCAAGTGAAGTATTAACCTTAGATGATTTAAACGCCCCTGATATTTTCAAGAAAATTTCAAAGACTCCCCGTGGTTTAGTGTTAGTTACCGGGCCAACGGGCTCGGGTAAATCAACCACCCTCGCGGCGATGATCGATTACATTAACGACAACGATTACAAACATATCTTAACCATTGAAGACCCGATCGAATTCGTCCATCAAAACAAAAAATGTTTGATTAACCAGCGTGAAGTGCACAAAGACACCCATGGCTTTGACGCCGCGCTGCGTAGTGCGCTTCGTGAAGACCCGGATGTGATTCTGGTGGGTGAGATGCGTGACTTAGAAACCATTCGTTTAGCATTAACAGCGGCAGAAACGGGTCACTTAGTGTTTGGTACCTTGCACACCACCTCAGCTGCGAAAACCATTGACCGTATCGTGGATGTATTCCCCGGCGCGGAGAAAGACATGGTGCGCTCGATGCTGTCGGAATCGTTGCGTGCAGTAATTTCACAAACCTTGTTAAAGAAAAATGGCGGTGGCCGTGTTGCAGCCCATGAAATAATGATGGGGATTCCTGCAATTCGTAACTTGATCCGCGAGGATAAGATTGCTCAGATGTACTCTGTGATCCAAACAGGTATGACTCATGGCATGCAAACATTAGATCAGTGCTTGCGTCAGCTAGTTAATACGGGGCAAGTTTCTCAAGCCGATGCAGCGACCAAGGCAAGTGATGCTAATACTTTCTAAGGGGCAAGTGATGCTAAAGCGACAATTACAACTACTGTCTAGGAGTTACGGATGACACTGGAGCAATTATTAACCGGTATGCATAAGCTGAAAGGCTCGGATGTCTATATTTCGGTAGGCATGCCGCCAGCCATTAAAGTAAATGGTCAGCTGCAATCAGCGGGCAAAGAGTCATTTTCAGAAGCGGCTGTCTATGAGCTGGCTAGCCAGGCCATGAATGAACAGCAGCTGGCGGAGTTTAAAGAGAAAAAAGAATCTAACTTTGCTTTTAACGTTGAAAAAGTCGGCCGGTTTCGTATTAGCGCATTCTTTCAAAAAGACATGCCTGGTATGGTTATTCGCCGCATTGAAATGCGCATCCCCACCTTTGAAGAGCTGCACTTACCGCAAGTGCTTAAAGAAGTATGTATGGCAAAGCGCGGCCTGATCTTGTTTGTTGGTGCGACAGGCTCGGGTAAGTCGACCTCACAAGCCACGATGATCGGCTATCGCAATATGCATGCTAGTGGTCATATCATTACAGTTGAAGACCCGATTGAATTTGTGCATCAGCATGGCAAATCCATTATCACACAGCGTGAAGTGGGGTTAGATACCGAGTCATTTGAAATGGCGCTGAAAAACTCATTGCGTCAAGCACCTGATGTGATCCTTTTGGGTGAGATCCGTACACGTGAGACTATGGAGTTTGCCATTGCGTTTGCAGAAACGGGGCATTTATGTATGGCGACCCTTCACGCTAACAATGCTAACCAAGCGCTAGATCGTATTTTGCACTTAGTGCCAGAAGATATGCAGCGGCAGTTCTTATTTGACCTGTCGGTTAACTTGCGCTGCGTGGTGGCCCAGCAATTAATTAAAACGCAAGACGGTGGTACTCGTCGTGGTGCATTTGAAATTTTGCTCAATACGCCTTTGGTATCAGATATTATTCGTAAGGGTGAGTTACATGAACTGAAAGAGATCATGAGCAAATCGACCGAGCTGGGCATGAACACCTTTGACCAAGCCTTGTTTGAATTGTTCCAGCAAGGTTTAATTGGCTACGCTGATGCCCTTGCTCATGCTGATTCTCCGAACGATCTGCGTCTAATGATAAAGCTAAAAGGCAATGATAATCTGGGCACAGGCATGATGGATGATGTCACAGTAGACATGTAATGTCAGCGCGGTAAGATGTCACTATTCTAAGCCCAGTTCGCGTACGCGGCTGGGCTTTATTGCTTATAAAAAGAGTATTGTTGTTATGTTAGTGCTAATTTCTCCTGCAAAAACCTTAGATTATGAATCTCCTTTAGCGACAGACACTTTTAGTCAGCCTGAATTTGTTGCGCACAGCCATGAGTTGATCAAACGTTGCCGTGAGCTGACGCCATTGCAAATTTCGCAGTTGATGAAAATCAGCGACAAATTAGCTGGTTTAAATGCGGCGCGGTTTGCTGAGTGGCAACCTGAGTTTAACTTAGAAAACTCACGCCAAGCCTTGCTTGCGTTTAAAGGGGATGTTTATACCGGATTAGATGCGGCGAGTTTTAGCGAGCAAGACTTTGCCTTTGCTCAGCAGCATTTACGGATGCTGTCTGGCCTTTATGGCTTACTGAAACCGTTAGATCTAATGCAACCCTATCGCCTAGAAATGGGCACAAAATTGGATACCGCTCGCGGTAAAAATTTGTATGAATTTTGGGGCGATATAATTACCGACAAAGTTAACCAAGCCCTTGCAGAGCAAGGTGATGAACTGGTGGTTAACTTAGCATCTAATGAATACTTTAAAGCGGTAAAACGTAAAGACCTAAAAGGTAAGTTAGTCACCCCTGTTTTTAAAGATAATAAAAACGGTCAGTACAAGGTGATCAGTTTTTACGCGAAAAAGGCGCGCGGCTTAATGGCGCGCTACATTATTCAAAATCAGTTGACGACTGTGGCACAACTTAAGCAGTTTGATTTAGATGGGTATTTCTTCTCAGAAATAGACTCTAAGCCTTATGAGTTAGTATTTAAGCGCGATCAGCAAGATTAATTTTGCTGAAAGGGCACCGTAAAATGGGGGGACTCCCCATTTTACACAGCTGGGTTATTTTTTAAGACGTTTTTGAATTTGCTTTTCTTCCCAATCCTTGCCAAATTTTGGCCAAATATTAAATACGCCTAGAGCATGATTAACAATGCCGATACCCCAACCTAGCATTGGCCAAATTGCCCAAAAGTAATAGGGACTAAAAAATAAATTGATCGCAGTAAGTAATAACATGACCAAGACATAGGTTGAAAGGTGACTGTAAAAGCCTTTCAGCTCTTGCACCTCAGCTTTGGCTTGGGCTAGTTTTATCGCCTCTGGATCTTGTGGTTCACTAGCTTGACTTGTGTTCATGTTGGCTTCCTCAGTGTTAGGCATATTCTGTAATTTTTGAATGTCTACGTCCAAGGTTGCCGCAATGGCTTTTAGTGTCTCAAGTGCACCTTGTCCGCCTTTTTCTAAGCGTTGAATGGTGCGTACACTGACGCCACTAAATTCCGATAGTTGCTCTTGCGACCAAGCCTTTTGTAAGCGATATGTTTTAATCATATTGGGTTTCGACATCCTGTTATCCTTTCATGCCTCTAAGGTTACTAGAGCATACCTTTTTAACCACGACATGCAAGTGACACTAAGGTGACACGTATTTAATATCAATAACTTAGCTTTGTTTTCTTATTGGGAAGATTTGGTTCAGAAAAGGGGATGTCGGGTCTGTCAGTTGATGTAGGCAATAAAAAGGCCACCGAAGGTGACCTTGAAAAATGCGATTAATTGAGCAATTACAACGCAGCGATGGTCGCCTGTTGCTCGGTAATTTTATCGAGTGTACCTTGCAGCTCTTCCTGCTTGGCACGCTCTTTGGCGATAACCTCTTCCGGCGCTTTACCAACAAATTTCTCATTGCCTAGTTTCGCGGTGACCTTATCAAGATCTTTAGTCACTTTCTCAGCTTGTTTCGCTAAACGTGCCAGCTCTGCTTCTTTATCGATTAAGCCCGCCATTGGGATTAATAGCTCCATTTTGCCAACTAAATTAGTGACTGAAGCCGGAGCAATTTCGCCTTCTTGCAGTACCGTGACTGTCTCTAATTTTGCTAGCGAGTTTAAGAAACTACGGTTGTCGTTAAAGCGGCGTTGATCTTCCGCGGATGCATTTTTAAGTAACGCATTCAGTGGCAGGTTAGGGCTAATGTCCATTTCACCACGAATATTACGTACCGCGAGGATCACCTGCTTAACCCATTCTAAATCGGCAATTGCAGTGGCATCGAGTTTGCTGTCATCACATTCTGGGAAGGCTTCCAGCATGATGGTATCGCCCGTTTTACCTGCGAGTGGCTTCACGCGTAGCCAAATCTCTTCAGTGATATAAGGCAGCATAGGATGTGCTAAACGCAGTAGCGTTTCTAACACGTCAACCAAGGTTTGACGGGTACCACGTTGCTGCTCTGGCGTACCTTTAAACAGCACTGGTTTGGTTAGCTCTAAGTACCATGAACAGAACTCGTTCCAGGTAAAGTCGTATAAAGTGTTTGCCGCTAAGTCAAAACGGTAGGCATCAAGGTGATCGCGGTAGGTTTTGATGGTTTTTTGTAGTTGACCTTGGATCCAGCGATCCGCCAAGCTAAATTCGCCCGCGCCTGCTAAGTCTTGGTCTTCGGTGTGCATGAACACATAGTTACTGGCGTTCCAAAGCTTGTTACAGAAGTTGCGGTAGCCTTCTAAACGCTTCATGTCCCAGTTAATGTCACGGCCAGTTGAGGCCAGTGCCGCTAGGGTGAAACGCAGGGCATCGGTGCCGTGGGTTTCAATGCCTTCAGGGAAAGCTTTGCGAGTGTTCTTTTCGATTTTTGCCGCCAGCTGTGGTTGCATCATGTTGCCGCAGCGTTTATTCACTAAACTTTCTAAGTCGATGCCATCAATCATGTCTAACGGATCGAGTACGTTACCTTTAGACTTTGACATCTTATCGCCGTTTTCATCGCGAATAAGACCAGTAACATAAACGGTTTTAAACGGCACTTGCGGTTTGCCATTCTCATCTTTGATGAAGTGCATAGTCATCATGATCATGCGTGCCACCCAGAAGAAAATGATGTCAAAACCGGTGACCAACACATCGGTAGGGTGGAAGGTTTTTAGGGCTTCCGTATCGTCTGGCCAACCTAAGGTTGAGAAGGTCCACAGGGCGGATGAAAACCAGGTATCGAGTACGTCATCATCTTGGCGCAGTGCAACATCGGCAGGGATGTTATTTTCGCTACGAACTTGTGCTTCGTCATGGCCTACGTACACGCCGCCTTTATCATCATACCAAGCTGGAATGCGATGGCCCCACCAAAGTTGGCGTGAGATACACCAGTCTTGTACGTCACGCATCCAAGAAAAGTACATGTTCTCGTATTGCTTAGGCACAAACTGAATATCACCATTTTCAACTGCTTCAGTGGCGGTTTTGGCTAGCGGTGCAACACGTACATACCACTGGTCAGTCAGCATTGGCTCGATCACCACGCCACCACGGTCGCCGTAAGGAATGGTTAAATCGTGATCTTTGACTTCGTCTAATAAGCCCAGCTCATCTAATGCTGCAACCACGGCTTTACGCGCGGCAAAGCGCTCGAGGCCTTGAAATTGCGCTGGTAATTCAGTGCTGTAAGCATCTGATTTTTCACCATTGGTGTTAAACACTTCGGCGCTGTCGCGAATTTCTGCGTTGAAGGTCAGGATATTAATCATCGGTAGTTGATGACGTTTACCTACCTCATAGTCATTAAAATCATGAGCTGGAGTGATTTTTACACAACCCGTGCCTTTTTCCATATCGGCATGCTCATCAGCAACGATAGGAATGCGGCGGCCTACTAGAGGTAATTCAATAAATTTACCAATCAGGCTTTGGTAGCGTGGATCTTCTGGGTTGACGGCGACACCAGTATCGCCCAGCATGGTTTCAGGACGTGTGGTGGCGACAATAATGTAATCTTTACCATCTGCTGTGGTTGCGCCATCGGCTAATGGATAGCGGAAATGCCACATAAAGCCTTTTTTCTCTTGGTTTTCAACTTCCAAGTCAGAAATAGCGGTGTGCAGTTTTGGATCCCAGTTGACTAAGCGCTTACCGCGATAGATTAAATCTTCTTGGAATAGCTTAACGAATACTTCTTGTACCGCTTTTGACATGCCCGGATCCATGGTAAAACGTTCACGATCCCAGTCTACCGAGGCACCAAGGCGACGTAGTTGTTTGGTGATGGTGCCACCTGACTCGGCTTTCCAATCCCAAATTTTTTCAATAAAGGCTTCACGGCCGTAATCATTTTTAGTTTTGCCTTCTTCGGCGGCAATTTTACGCTCAACCACCATTTGCGTGGCGATCCCGGCGTGGTCGGTGCCTACTTGCCACAGTGTGTTTTTTCCTTTCATACGTTGGTAACGTACTAAGGTATCCATGATCGTATCTTGGAAGGCATGACCCATATGCAGGCTACCAGTGACGTTTGGCGGCGGGATCATGATGCAGTAGCTGTCTTGGGTGGTATCACCATGGGGTTTGAAATAGCCTTTCTGTTCCCAGTTTTGGTAATGCTTTTGCTCAATTGATTGAGGGTTATAGGTCTTTTCCATATTCAGTGTCAGCTTCTGTCAAATTAATGCCATGCAAGTAAACAGCTTGCATGTCGGGTTAGCTCTTAGCCAGAGAATGCTCTCTGTCGGCGGTATTCGTTACTGGTTATTAGGCGTTGGCATAACATACCGTGGACGCTTATTCCAGTTGAGTGGTTGCAAGCGTTATGCCCCATTGTTTGTATGTGACATAACGTTGCCGAGCTTGCTGCTTGAGCAGTTCGTCTATAGGGACGAAATCTACCACTTGTGCAAACTCAGTTGCAAATTCTGGCGCTATTTTACGCAAGTTAATCAGTACTTGTCGTCTTTGTTTTGATTTTTGCCAGCCTATTTCAACTGGCGTGCCGTAATAGGGTGGTTCGCCTGTTAAATTATGTGGCACAAAACTGTCGCCACTAAATTGCCATAAGTATTCATCGAGTAAAAATGCATCGGCTTGATTGTCGGTGGCGATAAATACTTTTTGCCCTTGTTGGTAGTGATATGCCGCCAATTGGCAAGCATAAGCAAAATGAGCCGGAAGGTTAACTTCCGGCTCATTTGCCTGACTCATTAGGTAAAACAGCCCTTGAGTCATTATTCTTCGACGCTGACGCCGCTTTTGTTGATTAAAAACTGTGTCAGCATGGGCACGGGTCGCCCGGTCGAGCCCTTATCTTTGCCGCCACTGCGCCAAGCTGTGCCCGCTATGTCTAAATGAGCCCAATGGTATTTCTTAGTAAAGCGCGCTAAAAAGCAAGCTGCGGTGATTGTGCCAGCTGACTTACCGCCGATGTTAGCCATATCTGCAAAGGGGCTTTCGAGTTGCTCTTGGTATTCATCGGCCATTGGCAAACGCCAAGCGCGATCGCCAGCTTGTTCGGAAGCATTGATTAATTCATGGGCCAGTGGGTTATGGCTGCTCATTAAACCCGTGATGTGGTGGCCCAATGCAACAATACAAGCGCCAGTTAAGGTGGCGACATCAATGACTAGCTCTGGTTCAAAGCGTTCAACATAGGTTAGGGCGTCACATAATACTAGGCGGCCTTCAGCATCAGTGTTGAGTACTTCTACCGTTTGCCCTGACATCGTCGTTAAGATATCCCCTGGGCGATAGGCATTTGCGTCTGGCATGTTTTCTGCCGCTGCGATGACGCCAATGACATGTAACGGTAAATCCAGCTCAGCTAAAGCGAGCATAGTACCAAATACACTGGCAGCGCCGCCCATGTCATATTTCATTTCATCCATGCCAGCGCCGGGTTTTAATGAAATGCCGCCAGCATCAAAAGTTAAGCCTTTGCCCACGAGTACAATGGGCTTGCCGGATGCGTCGCCTTGTTTATATTCAATAATCGACATTTTCGATTCATTATGCGAGCCACGCCCTACGGCTAGGTATGAATTCATTCCTAGTTCGGCCATTTCTTGCTCGCCAATAACCTTAGTGGTGATCGTGTCGTATTTTTCCGCTAACTGCAGTGATTGTGTGGCAAGGTAGTCAGGGTTACAAATGTTGGGCGGTAGGTTGCCAAGATCTTTACACTTTTTAACACCGCGCGCGACAGCTAAGCCATGAGCAATGGCACTTTCGCCTAAGCCTAGCTCTTTACGTGTTGGCACATTAAAGACCAGTTTGCGTAATGGGCGGCGGGTTTCACCTGGGTTACTTTTTAATTGATTAAAAGTGTAGAGACTGTCATCTGCCGCTTCGACGGCTTGGCGTACTTTCCAGTAGGTGTCACGGCTTTTGACATGTAACTCTGTCAAAAAACAGACCGCTTCCATTGAGCCTGTTTCATTCAGGGTACCAATGGTTTTACGAATAATTTGTTTGTATTGGCGCTCATCGAGTTCGCGCTCTTTACCACAACCAACAAGAAGTACGCGCTCACTGAGCATGTTTGGTACATGGTGTAATAGCAGCATCTGTCCGGCTTTGCCTTCAAGATCACCGCGGCGCAATAAAGCACTTAAATAGCCATCACTCACTTTATCTAACTGCTCAGCAACGGGAGTCAGGCGGCGAGGTTCAAATACACCCACCACAATACAGGCGCTGCGCTGTTTCTCTGGGCTGCCACTTTTTACGCTAAACTCCATGGACTCTCCTTCATTATGAGGTCAAAAGCTGCTATTTTTCGCATATCAAAACGGCGCTGAAGGCCAATATTCGCTTTTGTGTTTGATTTAGTAAGTGCTAAAAATAATAAGTTTACCTAAAATACAGGTCTACGCCAGTAAAAACACAAGTTTAGCTAGGAACGCTCGTGATTCTTTTCCGTTATTTATTAAAAGAAACAGCCAAGACACAAATTGCTGTGTTGTTCATTTTACTATTGATTTTTATTAGCCAAAAATTTGTTCGGGTATTGGCTGATGCGGTCAATGGTAATATTCCTGCCGACTTGGTGATGACCATTTTGTGGTTAAATCTGCCTTCACTCGGCACCTTAATGATTCCCATAAGTTTATTTATTGCGGTGTTGTTTGCTCATGGGCGGCTACACGCAGAAAGTGAAATGGTGGTGATGACGGCCTGTGGCTATAGCCCCAGAAATGTGCTAAACGCGACCATGGTATTAGCGCTTATCACCGCTGCCTTTGCGGCCTACATTACTTTTTATATTTCGCCTGCAGCGAACTTAAAAGAGCGGCAAGTGATTGAGGAGGCACAGGCTGATGCTGGACTTGCCACTTTAATCGAAGGTCGTTTTCACTCTGCACCGGATGGCTCGGGAGTCGTTTATGTTGAAAATTATTCCGAAGGTTACAATTTAAGTAAAATTTTTGCTGCTCACTGGCCCAAGGAAGGAGAGCAGCGACCGTCGGTGCTGACTGCCCGCACTGGTAAGGTGGTAGAAAAGAAAGGCGCTGAAATTCTGACCTTATATGACGGCCAACGTTATGAGGGGATACAGGGACAAAAAGATTACCAGATCACTGAGTTTGATAGCTTTTCCATGGTACTAGAAAGCCGTGAGGTAAAGGAGAGTCGGCGTAAGGTTGATACTATTCCCACTGCTGAGCTAATTGGCTCCAAGGACTTAGCGGAGCAAGTGGAGCTGCAATGGCGTATTGCGCTGCCTATTTCTATTTTGATCCTCACGTTTATAGTGGTGCCGATGGCGGTAGTGAACCCTCGTCAGGGTCGTTATGCTAAGTTATTTCCTGCCCTGTTGATTTATTTATCCTATTTTCTATTACTCAGTGCAAGTCGTAGTGGCATTGAAGATAAGACTTTGCCTCTGTTAAGTATGTGGCTAGTACAAGGGATTTTCTTATTGGTGGGCATCTATCTCAACATTAAAGATGCTCCTGCGATTGCTCAGTTATTTAACAAAACAGCCAAGACAGTGGCAAGCTCAGGAAAAGGTGAAAGATAATGGGGATTCTTGATCGTTATATTGGCCGTACCATTATTGCCGCAACGTTATTGTGTTTGCTCACGTTAGTTGGGTTAAGTGCCATTATCAAGTTTGTAGAACAGCTGGGTAAAGTGGGTGAGGGCGATTACGATGTGATGCTTGCCGGGTTATATGTGTTACTTAAAATGCCGAAAGAAATAGAGTTATTTTTTCCGATGGCGGCATTACTTGGCTCTTTAGTTGGTTTGGGCTCTCTTGCTAGTAGTAGTGAATTGGTGGTGATGCAGGCTGCTGGCATATCAAAAATGCGCATTGCGCTGTCGGTATTAAAAACTGCAGTACCGATTATGGTCTTAGTGATGGTGATTGGCGAGTTTGTTTCGCCAGTGTCTGAAACGGCAGCGAAAGAGCTACGACGAGGGGCGACTTATGGCGGCAATGTCATTAGTTCGCAATACGGCGTGTGGGCTAAAGACGGAGATAATTTTGTTAGTATCGGTGAAGTGAGAAATAAAACACAAGTGTTTGATGTTAAAGTATTTGTGTTTGATGATGAATTAAAGCTAAGCCAGTCTGTACATGCCGAAAGAGCTGAGTTTACCGAGCAAGGTTGGCAGGCATTTAATATTCAAAAAACCTTCTTCAATGAGCAGTCTGTTACATCTACATCAATCGAACAAGAAATTTGGCAGTCTAGCCTAACGCCAGATAAATTAAGTGTGGTTACGATCAAACCCGAAGATATGTCGATGCGAAACTTATGGGCTTATATTGATTATTTAAAAACTAACCGACAAGATGCTAGCCGTTACGAGTTAGCATTGTGGCGTGCGGTAATGGTGCCATTTACGGTATTGGTAACTATGTTATTGGCGATTTCGTTTATTTTTGGTCCGTTGCGTACGGTAACAATGGGGGCCAGATTAATGATGGGGATAGTCGTTGGTTTTACATTTTATGTTTCTAATGAAATGTTTGGCCCTGTTAGTTTGGTTTTTAACATTCCACCTTTTATTGGTGCGCTTGCGCCAAGCTTCGGTTTTATTTTACTTTCTGCCTTCTTACTTAAACGGCAAAGCTAAAACAACCATCGTTTAAACACAAAAGGTCACCCAAGGGTGACCTTTTGTTTGTCGGAGCTTGCTGGTTAGTACCACTTAATCCCTTTGATTGTGACTCGCTGGTTCAATTCTTTTGTTAATACTACTACTTCACATTCAGCCCAATGATCTTGGAAGCTACGGTGTTTAGGCTTGTTGAATGGCACGAATAAGTTACCTAGGCCACAGGTTGCGGTCGCTAATCGGATCACCGCTTGTGATTTAGTTATCGGGCTACCATCTTCATTTTGGACACGCAAGCGCCATGCTCGCATGCCAATGGTTTGCCCACCTCGAGTCCAAAAGAACACATAAAAGCTAATAAATACAAACCAAATCCAAAGTTGATAGAAAATGTTATGGCTTAAGTAAGCTGCCATATCGACATGACCCGCGGTTGAAATAAGCCCCATCTTTTCCAATAGAATGGCTACCACGGCGCCCAGTGCTGCGGAAAATAGCATCACAGCTATAACCACCAGTGCATCGTATATGAGTGCGCCCAAACGTCGCCCTAAACCCGCAGATGGCAGACCGATAAAGGGGTTCACTGGCTTGCTAGGGGTTGCAGTCTTATTCTTCTTATTTTTTTTCATCGTTCGTCTACTTTAAATAATAGTGTCAGATTATGGAGCGCCAAATAACAGTGCTAGATTTTGGAGCGGTGATTGTAGCAAATTTATTTGATTTAGCAGTGTGATAGGTCATTAAAATTGCTGAATTGCTGAATTGCTGAATAAGTGAGCGGTTGATTTGATTGTCAAACAGATTGGCATAAAAGCACTTGCCAAGGCGTTTGCCTTGAGTATAATCGGCAACACTTAACAGGGAATAGCGTTTAGGCTAAACCCAAATTGTTAGCCCGAGTGGTGAAATTGGTAGACACGCCTGATTCAAAATCAGGTTTCTTCGGAAGTGGCGGTTCAAGTCCGCCCTCGGGCACCATTTTTAAAAAAAAGCCTCAACTTATGTTGAGGCTTTTTTTTGCGGTTATTTTATTATAAGTAGGGCGGAGTAACCATTTCATCACTGACTAAGTGGTCTAAGATGGGGGTCATTAGCACAGGTGGATAGCTTCGCAAAATTGCACTGACCATTTTCTTTCGAGCTTCTTGATGGGAATCATCCATATTAAATGCCGCTTCCCAGCATGCTTTACTGGTCCACTGGCTATAAGAATACCAATTATTGTCACTTCCTTTATGTAGTTTGGAGCCTAAGGCACCGTATTTTTCAATATTACGATGAACGATTTCAGTCCAACCTTCTTGGAAGGATCTTAGGCGTTCAGGAGTAAGCTGCCATTGATATAAAACTACAAACATATTCACCTCCAAAACAACTTGCTAATAGTAATTATTATCATTAAAGTGTTTTCCATATCCATTTATTTAAGCATAGACGAAACTAAGTGATTGTCTTTATTGTTTTTTGAGCAGAAGTAACAAAAGGATTTTATGGAGATGAACGTTTTAGTTGCCGTGTGTATTTTAATCGCTCCTGTATTGTTAATGGTACCTTCGATGCGGCCGTTTATACTTATATCGCCAATGTTTACCTTATTTGCATTGGCGATATTGTTGGCATTCGAACACGCTGGATTTAACTAGTCAGAGTTATTATTCAGTATCTTTTGGTTCGCGGCTGAATTTGATTTGTTTTTCATCAAACAAAAACGCAATAGATTCATCAACGGCAGCTTCAACTTTTTGCTTTAAAGATGTTTTATCTTCATCTTTCATGTAGTTATACATGTCGACATCGTATCGAATGTAATGGACGGGTAATTTATTTAGCACAATACAGGCTAAATCTTCTAAAAATTCACTATCAAATCGACTATATAAGTCGAGCTGTTTAAAGCGTTCGCTTACGAATCTTTCTGTGAAGTTATGTACATCAATACCAAGTGCCATAATAAACCCTGCTTATATGTGATTTTTTAAGTATACCCAAACATCTACAAAATGCCTTTAGCATGATGCATATTCATTATGCTGGTCATAAAGCGTAACGTTCTAGAGCTTTGGCATACAAACGTTCGTATTGAATAACCGATTCAGACCAGTAGAAATGAGACTGCATTGCTTGTGTTTTCAACCTTGTAATTTCATCTGGGCGCTCTATGTAAAGCAATAAAACCCGGCGTAATAGGTTAATTAAATCAACAGGCTCAGGTTCATAAAACATAAAGCCGTTGCCGTTATCATTGTCTTGATCGTAGTCATTCACTGTATCTTTTAGCCCGCCAACACCCCGTACAATCGGCAAGGTGCCATAAGCTAAGCTGTATAATTGGTTTAAACCACAAGGTTCAAATAAGGATGGCATTAAGAAAAAGTCAGCTCCGGCTTCCACCAAGTGAGAAAGGTAGTCACTATAGGTATTCACAAACTTAAATTTCTCAGGATGATGTTGCTCTAATGAACGTAAATGACCTGTGATAGCGGGATCGCCAGTGCCGACAATAATGAGCTGAATATCGTGCAGCAATAAATCTTCTAATGCTGGCAGTAAAATATTAAAGCCTTTTTGCTCGGTTAAGCGGCACACCATACCAAAGATGGCTTTATCTGATTGTGCTAAGCCAACCTCTTGTTGTAGCTTGGCTTTACAAACGGTTTTGCCGGATAAATCTTGGGCTGAATAGTTTTGTGGTAGATGCGGATCAACCTCAGGATTCCAGTCATTGTAATCGCAGCCGTTGATAATGCCTTCAAAGTCTCGGATTCGATTAACAAAGCAATGCGACATGCCATGTGAGCCAAGTGGTGTTAAAAGCTCAGAGGCATAGTTAGGACTGACGGCGTTAATTTTGTCCGCATAAAGTACCCCTGCTTTGAGGTAGTTAATGTAGCTGTAATTCTCTAGTACTTGATGATCCATACAGCTATTAATTTCTGGAATTAATTTCAGTTGGGACTTATCGAAAATGCCCTGATAAGCTGCGTTGTGACAAGTGAGGACCGTTTTTGTATGACTAAAACGGCCATTATCGCGGTAGCGTGTTTTAAGTAAAAAGGGCACTAACGAAGTATGCCAATCATTACAATGAATGATATCGGGAATAAAATCTAAGGTTTCACAGCTTTGTAAAATAGCTAGAGAGAAAAAAGCAAAGCGCTCGCCGTTATCATTGTAAGCATGATCATCTTCGCCGTAGAGACCTGCGCGATCAAAATAATGTGGGCTGTCGATACCATAAACGGGGACATTACCCATTTTTAATCGTTTTATAGCATAAGGGATTTCAGGCAAGCCACTTTGAGGGCACATGGTTTGGTTACATAAAAACTCAGCTGTTTCAGCACCTTTTACCGTGCGATAAAGTGGCATCATGACGCGCACGTCATGGCCATGCTCATGCAAGGCTAGAGGCAGTGCTTTGGCCACATCGGCAAGCCCACCTGTTTTCGCGAAGCCTTCAACTTCGGAAGCAACAAACAGAATTTTTAGTTTTGTATCGGTCAAAATGCGCTCCTTTTGATGCGCTGTATTTATAGTTCTAATTTTAGAAACGAAAAAGCGGCCAATCAGCCGCTTTAGGAGTGGCTAAAAGCCGACTTTAGAGCCCTTAGGAATAACAACTATCCCCTCATCGGAAACGGTAAAACGACGACGGTCGAGTTCAAGATCTTCACCGATCAAGGTACCAGGTGCAATCTCAACATCTTTATCTATGATAGCATTTCGGATGACGCAGTTTTCACCTACCTTGGTATTACCTAGCATGATGGTTCCGCTGATCCTTGAGCCCGCTCGGATGTGGCAGCGAAAGCCAAGTACACTTTTATCAATACTTGAGCCCAAAATGTAACAACCGCCAGAAACCAACGATTGGCTTACTTGAGTTTCATGGCTTTCACAGTCTTTAAAGGTCGCAGGTGGCAGCGGTGGATAATAAGTGTGTAAGGGCCATTTACGATTGTATAGTGAGAATGGTGGCTCATCTTCAAGTAAATCCATATGAGCCTGCCAGTAAGCACTTATGGTCCCTACATCACGCCAATAGCTTCCCTCTTGTTCACCATTAATTTTGTTATCGTTAAAATTGTATACAAACACTTTTCCATTTGGATAAAGTTTCGGAATAATATCTTTACCAAAATCGTGGCTAGAGCTTTCGTCTTCGGCATCACTTTTTAATTCACGCATTAAACACTTAGCTTCAAATACGTAGTTACCCATGGACGCTAAGACATGATCTGGGTCGCCAGGGATAGTTTTTGGATTTGAAGTTGGTTTTTCTTCAAAACCTATCATGCGACCTTCTTCATCCACTTCAATAATGCCAAACTGGTTGGCCTCACTGACAGGAACTTGAATCGCGGCAACGGTCAACTCAGCCTCATTGTGTTGATGGAAGTCTACCATCTGACGGATGTCCATCTTATAGATATGGTCACTACCAAAAATACATACATGGTCAGGCTCATCAATTTCAATAAAGCGTGAATTTTGATAAATAGCGTCAGCGGTACCATCATACCAGCGTTTACCCATGCGCATTTGTGCCGGTATTGCATCAATAAAGCGATCTGTTATGCCAGTTAAGTGCCAAGCTTTACGTAAATGCACGTTTAGCGATTGTGATTTAAATTGTGTTAATACGTAAATACGTAAAAAGTCCGAGTTGACAAAGTTGTTCAGCGCAAAGTCGATCAAACGATAACTGCCACCAAAGGGAACCGAGGGCTTAGAGCGTGATTGTGTGAGTGGATAAAGGCGTGTGCCTTCACCGCCAGCCAGCACCATGGAAAGAATTCGTGCCATTAATACATCCTTAATTTAATTCATTTATTTGGGGGGGGCCCCTGCCTTGGCCCTATATCAATCTGTTCACAACCATTATTATTATTTTCTTAGTGTGTTGTGATTAGTCTGCCTAATTTGTTAATTAAGACAGTGCGGTAGCTCAAGCTTTAAGATATCTGCTTCAGTTCCGCGTAGTGATCGTTAAAATCCAACTTTAGAGTTTTTCGCGATGACTACAATGCCGTTTTCAGATACGGTAAAACGGGCTTTATCTTGCTCTAGATCTTCACCAATAATGGTGCCTGGTGCAATTTCAACGTTTTTATCAATAATTGCACGAGTAATTCGGCAGCCTTCACCTATTTTTACACTGCCTAGCATCACGGTTTCGCTAATTTTAGAGCCGCTGCGAATATGGCTGTGAAAGCCTAAAACACTGCGTTCAATCACGGTTCCAAGGACAAAACACCCGGCTGAAAGCAGAGATTGGCTTACTTTTGTTTTATGTCCGTCACTGTCTTTAAAGGTGGCTGGTGGCAGTGGTGGGTGATAGGTATGAAGTGGCCATTTTCGGTTATATAAAGAGAAAGGGGCTTCATCATCGAGTAAGTCCATGTGGGCCTCCCAATATGCATCTAAGGTGCCCACATCACGCCAGTAGACAGCATCCGGCTCACCAGCAATTTTGTTCTCATTAAAGTTGTAAACGAAAACCTTACCTTGCGGGTATAAGTGCGGAATGATGTCCTTGCCAAAGTCATGCTCGGAGTCTTCTAAATCGGCATCACGTCTTAATTCACTTAATAAGGTGTCGGTTTCAAAGATGTAGTTACCCATGGAAGCTAACACATGTTCAGGATCGCCTGGGATGGTTTTAGCTTCTTCAACGGAAGGCTTTTCTTGGAAACCTATCATGCAGCCATTCTCATCAACTTCAATAATACCAAAGTGATAGGCTTGATCTTTGGTTACTTTTATTGCCGCAACGGTCAACTCTGCCGCTTTACGTTTATGGAAATCAACCATTTGGCGAATATCCATTTTATAGATATGGTCACTGCCAAAAATACAGACTTGATCAGGCTCATTACTTTCAATGGACTTATCATTTTGGTAAATCGCATCGGCGGTACCGTCATACCAACGTTTGCCAATGCGCTGTTGCGCTGGAACGGGGTCAATGAAGCGGTCTGTAATACCTGACAGGTGCCATGCTTGTCGCAGGTGGATATTGAGAGATTGTGATTTAAACTGGGTCAGTACGTATATTTTTAGAATGTCCGCATTAACAAAATTGTTGAGTGCAAAGTCCAGTAAGCGGTAGCTGCCTCCGAATGGCACTGCGGGTTTAGAGCGAGTCTCTGTTAGGGGGTGAAGGCGTTTTCCTTCCCCTCCCGCGAGGATCATCGCGAGAATACCGGCCATATGTTCTCCATTTTAAGTTATTAGATAAGCACAAGAATTTTCGGGTGTAGTGAGTTCATTTGAATAAAAAATCATGACACTAAAATGAATTCTGATATTTTTATTACTTATTAATAGTTTTATCTTTTTTTGCTTATTTTGTGAATAGTTAATATCTAGAAATGGCGGTTGAAGGGAGGATATGAGGACTAAGCCGCTATTTTTGCGGCTTAGGAAGGATTGTTGCTGGTTTTTTAATCGGGATAATTGCTCAAAAGCTTAAACTTAGTGGTTTCTGTAAGTAATTCGCAATGGGTGAAGGCTTTTTCGAATAAAGGCTCGTAGCGTAAAAATTTATTCGCCACTAAAATCAGCCGGCCGCGGATCTTTAGGTGCTGTTTGGCATCAGCGATTATTTGCTCGACCGCGCCATAATTGGTGTTTAATCCAGCATGGAAAGGCGGATTGGATATTAAGGTGGTATATCTTTGTTTGACTTCGCTATAAACGTCACTAGGGAATACATGGGCGTTTAGGCCATTTTTTGCCAAGGTAAGCTTGGCCGATTCGACCGCTAGTGCACTTACATCGGTCATTTCAACTTTTAGCTCAGGGTTTTGTTTAAGCAAAAAGCTGCCAATAACCCCTGCACCACAGCCGATATCCAAGGCATTTCCTTTAAGGGGGGCGATATTTTCTAACAGTAAACGCGTGCCAAGATCGAGCTCTTTAGCACTAAATACACCTGGTAGGCTAACTATGTCGAGGTGTTCGCCTTTCACTTCGCAAGGATAGGTTGTTAGCCAGTCGTCAAGTTGGAAAGGCTGACACTGTTGAGATATTTCCAGGGCAAGTAAGCTGCAACGGCGTGCACTGTCGAGCTTAATGGCTTTATTACCGTAGGGCTGTAATTGTTTATCTACTGATTTTATGCCGCCGCGATTATCGCCGACGAGATAGAGTATCCCACCTATTTTGATTTGTGGCACAACATTAGCGAGTAGGTAGTCAACTTCTGCTTTTGTTTTCGGTAAATATAATATTGCCGCATCAACTTCAAGTGGGCTTTCTGGTGCAAAGCTCGCACCAAAGCTTAATCCAATCTGATCCGATTGTTGCAAAGCTTGATAAGCGGAATAGTAGGTTGTAAACACGTGAACTGAACGACAACTGTTAGCTAATTCAATTGCATAAGTGTCTTCAATGGCACCGGTAACGAGTACAGACTTATCATTAAATTGGCTGATATTTCTTTCTAACACTTGGCTAGCTGAGGTTGGGGATGAACTTATCGCGGTCATATTGAGGCTTATAGCAAAAAAAGTGTTGCTATTATACCCGATGAATAGCCCCCAAACAGCCTTTGGTGGCTATTTTAGTTGTAGTTAAGTTTGAGGTTTTTATTAAAAGCCATTAAAGGGAGTCATAAATATTACCTAATTAGGTTATAGCTAACGTTTTTTATTGATTGTATGTATTAGTTTGGCTTGCAACAGGTGAAGTCAAAACCTTGGTTTAAAGGCCTGTTATAATCAGGTGTAAGAAGTGCTCCTCTATCGCACTAATTGGTTGAGGTGCTGAACCAACAAAGCTGGCTTGGATGTTATGGAAGAAAACAGTTTTTTTGCATTATTAACCCAGCAAGTGGCTGCAGCTGGCGATATGACGGGCGTATATCAGCAAGCCCTCGATGAGCTGCAACTGTACAGTGATGCGGATAACTGCGCGATTATTTTAGTGCATCAAGGCTTTCAAGTATTAGCGAAAAAGAACGGCTGCGATGATGTGGTTTTTTACGATGGCGACTCAACGTTACGTCAACACACTGACTTACCTGAATCTTTCATTAAGTCAGTTGCTTATTCTAAAAAGTTTGAATATCAAATTAATTTTCAAGCGGAAGATGATATTTGGCAAACACAATCTTTAGATATCCATGAAAGCGTACAGGTCGCGGCACCTATTTTTCATGACGATATGGTATTTGCGATTTTATTTTTAGAAACCAATCATGATGTTGATGCGCTAGAGCTTGATGAACAGAACATTATCAAACTGTTCGCTCAAACCATCGGTGCTGAGTTTGAAAAGCGTTACCTCTCCGAGCAGGCCCAGCTTGCGCAAGCTGAGAATGTAACAACGGCTAAGGCGCTTGGCGAAAAAGTTGCACAATCTGAGATGTTTTTGTCGTTACTCACACAATTACACCGAGTGAGTATTGAGCTATCTCAAAGCACCACTCTGAATGACCTTTACTACAATTCAGTACGCTTAGCACAGCAGCACCTGCAAATTGACCGCATGGCGATTTTTTTGATCGATCATGAGTCAAATAAAATGTTTGGTACCTATGGCACCGATGAAAATGGCAAAGTGGTGAATGAGTCATATTTTAGTAGCCCGATTCCAGAACACCCCGTGGTACAAGAAACCCTGCGACGTAAAGACTACGTTATTGTAATAGAAGATACCGCGTTGCAGCACAATAAAAAAGATGTTGGGCGGGGATGGAATGCCATGGTCGCTTTATGGGACGGCGATCAAGCATTGGGTTGGATTGCTGTCGATAATTTGATTAACCAAAAGCCACTGGAATTACATCATAAAGAAGTACTTAAGCTGTATGCAGCAAACCTATCTCAGCTGATTTTTAGAAAACGTCAAGACGAGAAGTTAGTTCAGTTTAACAAAGAGTTAGAACAAAGGGTGTTAGAGCGTACCGCGGAGTTAGCATCGGCAAACAATGCTTTAGAGAGTGCAAACCGTGCATTAGAGTCTGCCAACATACAGCTTGAGCGCCTTTCTATGATGGATGGATTGACTGGCGTAAGTAATCGGCGCTTTTTTGATATTTCCCTGCAAGCCGAGTGGGACCGCGCACAGCGACATGGCTATCGTTTGACTCTACTGATGATCGATGTCGATAAATTTAAAGAATATAACGATTGTTATGGCCATATTGAGGGCGATAAAACATTGCAACGTGTTGCGCAAAGTTTGCTTATTCATGCTCGTCGTGCTGGCGAAGTGGTTGCTCGCTATGGCGGTGAAGAGTTTGCTATTTTGCTTCCGAATATGGCAGAGGCAGCTGTACATGCAGTGGCGGATAATATTTTAGAGGGAGTTAAAAAGCTGGGTATTATTCATAAAGCAAGCAACGTTGGTGGTGTTGTAAGTGTCAGCGTAGGTGTGGCCAGTATTATTCCTAACAAGGAGTTGTTATCAACTGAGTTGGTTGAACAAGCAGACAAAGCATTGTATCGGGCAAAAGCACTGGGGCGTGATCAATGTGTATTCACTTAGGAATAATAGCTTGCGGCTTGCTCTTTGCTAACGACTAATTTTCTATTTTAATCAGTTTATCGAAATGAGCAATTTTTAGAATTTTTAGCACAGTATTAGAAGGGTGACTGATTTTTACTGTGCCATTCTCAGATTTTTCGGTGTGCTCCTTTAACAGCAGCATCATCCCCAATGCCGAACTATCCATGTACTGGGCTTCACTAAGATTGATGTTATAAACCAAATCAGGCTGCTGGTCTTGATAGCAGGCCCTAAACTCACGATGTAAAGAATAATCAAATCGGCCATGGATGATAATTTCTAATTCCGAATCGTTATTTATTAAGCGTTTAGTAATTGACATAATCTTATCCACTTAAGTGTGATTTGACACTAAGCTGCAAGCAGCGAATAGTTTTTAGCGATTTCAAAGCTCTATAGGAATATAGCAGCAATCTGCTTATTCGTTTATTTTAGCTTCGATATATTTGACTATCTTTTCACATAATTTATGTGTTGTTAATAAGCTATCTAAATAATCATGCTCTGGCTGGCTTTTTTTGATCTGAGATAGCCAGGCATCTAATAAATTGTCAAATCCACGTTTGTAGAGTGTGCTTTGCCAATCTGAGAACAACATAGGGGTCATGGTGTTGTCGCTACAGTGTTGGCCTTGTCGTAAATTATCAATTTGCCAGTTTTGGTTGTCTGTAAATGCTTCAATTCGTTCAAATGTTTGCCCGCTGATACGGTTCATGCTGCCTTCTAATAAAGTATTTTCGGTGGCAATGCGTAAAAACACGGCAGCCAGTTGTTGTTCTTTCATGACAAAGCTAATTTGTGGCTCTATGGGAGTGGCTGGACGGCCAAAATAGAGCAGGCTGTCAACAACATGAATAAAGTCATCATAAATAAACTGGCGAATGTTGCCGGGTAGGTTGTGACGATTTTTTTGCCAACGCAATTGATTGAGAGGGTGGCCTTTTAGGGGCTGCAACAAGGGGGCAAAACGACGGTTAAAGCCGGTGCACAAAGGCGTGTTATTTGTCTTTGCTAAATCGATTAACTGGCAAACTTGTTCTATATTATCGCTAATAGGCTTGTCGACTAAGGTGGCGATGCCTGCTTTTATGCTAGCAGAGGCTATCGCAAAATGGCTGTCGGTAGAGCTGTGGATCATTATTGCATCAGGGGCTGCATTAATCGCATCTTTTACATCTGTATAGGTCTCTTTGACGCGGTACTGTTGCGCTAGCTGCGATAAGGTCTCTTTATTCCGGGTGCAAAAAATAGGCTCAATTTCGGGGTGCTGACAAACTATGGGGAGCCAAGCCTTTTGCGCTATATCTCCTAATCCCACTAATGCGATTCTGACTTTTTTTGTCATGACCATGGCTTCCTCAATCATCAAATGTGGTCGTAACTGAGCGGTTTTTTCCCAGCTAAGTGTTTGCTAGTGTTATCATAGCGCCACCTTATGAGTCTGTACCAGAGTGATAGTGAAAATAAGTCGAGCTCCCGTTGTATTTATTATATTAAGTGTAAGCTTATTGGCTATCATGCTGTTTTCTCTCATGATCGGCCCGCTTTCTTTCAGTCCTTGGCAAAGCTTGCAAACCTTAGGGGCGCTGTTAGTGCCACAGGCATTTCCTGAAATAACCGCCACACATATCATGGTGATGCAAAACTTACGTTTACCTCGTACCTTGTTGTGCCTGTTGGTGGGAGCTAATTTGGCGTTATGTGGCGCTATGATGCAAGGGTTGTTTCGTAATGCGCTTGCAGATCCTGCCATCATTGGCGTTTCAAGTGGTGCGGCATTGGGGGCGGCGGGAGCTATCTTTCTCAGCAGTTTAGTGATTCCTTTTACCTCGACGCTCAGTACTGAACTGCTAGTGGCTTTGTTTGCTTTTTTAGGGGGCTTGATTGTTACTTTTTTAGTGCTCCGCATTGCATCGACTCGTCATGGTACGTCGGTTAGCGTGATGTTATTGGCAGGGATTGCTGTTACAGCACTCGCAGGAGCTGGGATTGCGATTTTGTCTTATTTTGCTGATGACACTGTATTGCGCAATATCGTCGCATGGCAATTAGGCAGTTTGGTTGGAGCTAACTGGGTCATGGTTAGCCTTTGCGCCCTGGTTAGCATGGCATTATTTGCTTTTATTATGCCCGTTGCCAAGCCTTTAAATGCATTATTACTTGGCGAGTCAGAAGCGCGTCACTTGGGCGTTGATGTGCAAAGGTTAAAATATACATTAGTGGTGTTGACAGCTTTAGCGGTTGGCGTCAGCGTAGCTTGCGTGGGTTTAATTGGTTTTGTTGGGTTGGTGGTACCGCACTTAATTCGTTTACTCGTTGGACCTGACCATCGCTATTTGCTACCACTTTCTGGTTTACTTGGTGCGTGCTTTTTATTACTGGCTGATTTGTTGGCTCGTACCTTATTTATGCCGATAGAGCTACCTGTTGGCGTGGTAATGGGGTGCATTGGAGCGCCATTTTTTATCTTTTTGTTAATGCAACAAAAACAGTACATGGTTTGATATGCTGCAAGCTGTAAATATTAATTTAACCCGTGATGATAAGGCCGTGTTAACTGAGGTTAATATTGCGCTTAATTGTAATGAAGTAGTGGCTTTAGTTGGGCCTAATGGGGCTGGCAAGTCGAGCTTATTTAATGTCATCAGCGGTGAGCTTTTTAGTACAGGGCAAGTCTTGATAGAGCAGAAGCTGAGAGCTACATGGCCGCCACGTGAGTTGGCTGAGCGGCTGGCTATTTTGCCACAAAGCTCGCAGCTGAATTTTCCATTCTCCGCATTTGAAGTTGTTAACATCGGGCGAATGAACAAAACGACTGGCCACCTCGAAAATGAACAGGTGATTCGGCAAGTAATGAGCTGGACTGATATTCAAGATAAAGCGCAGAATATTTACACTCATCTATCTGGCGGTGAAAAGCAACGAGTGCAACTTGCCCGAACCTTTGCTCAGATATGGGAAAAGCCTAGCCTAGGTGGACGTTATTTATTATTGGATGAACCAACAGCAGCACTCGACTTGTATCATCAACACCAATTATTAAGCCTGCTCAAAGAATTAGCTTTACTGCAAATTGGCTCGTTAGTTGTACTTCATGATTTAAATCTTGCGGCGAGATATGCTGATCGCATTGTTGTGCTTGATCATGGCAAGGTGGTTGCGCAAGGCACGAGTGGTGAGGTTTTTACTCAGTCATTGCTAAAAAATGTGTTTTCATTAGAGGGGGAAGTTATTACTCACCCGAAATCAGGCTATCCGGTCATTTTATGTTAGCAAGTACCGAAAAAGGAGACAAACAATGCTTTCTGAGCAACAAGTGGATCATTATGGCCAGCTACTTTGGCATGATCTTGTGCTTTACTCTCCACTAAAGGCTGCCAGTTGCATCATAGTGATGGGCTCTATCGATATTAGAACGGCGCAGCGTGCAAGTGAATTAATCCTGCAGGGGCTTGCACCTTATGTGGTATTTTCTGGTAATTGTGGCCGTAATACAGAGGGACTTTTTAAAAAAACAGAGGCCGAAGTGTTTGCTGACGTTGCCCGTCAAGCTGGTGTGCCTGCAAGCCATGTTCTATTGGAGCCTAAAGCAACCAATACCGGTGAAAATGTTAAATTTTCAATGGCATTGCTGGCAGAACGAGGTATTCAGGTGGATAGTGTTATTTTGGTACATAAAGACTTTGCAACAAAGCGTGCTTTCGCTACGTTTAAACAACACTTTCCTGATATTGAGGTGATGGTCGCTGGGCCGCAGCTGACTTATTCCTCTTACCCCAATGATGTGATAGATAAAACTTTACTTATTCATACCTTGGTTGGCGATATGCAGCGTATGAAGCTATACCCTATGCTGGATTACCAAGTCGAAATGCCTATTGATAGTGAAGCTTGGCAAGCTTATCAAGCATTAGTGTTGGCAGGGTTTACAGAACAAATTATCCCTTAAACTTTTTTGTCTCGTATCTCGAGAAGGAGTGTAAATGAAGACTAAATCTGTCGGTATTGTTGGCGCTGGTAACGTTGGTGTTGCAGGTGCATATGCGATTTACTTACAACAGCTTTGCAGTGAAATTATTTTAGTTGATCTTGATAAGGCGCGAGCGGAAGGTGAAGCATTAGATCTTATGCATGGCCAAGGGATCACTGGACGAGTGAAGGTGAAGGCAGGGGATTACGCAGATCTAGTTGATTGTGATGTGATCATAGTGACAGCTGGCGCCGCGCAAAAACCGGGCGAGACGCGATTAGATTTACTCAATAAAAATGCCGCTATCTTTAAATCGATTACCGCTGAATTAGACCATTATGCGCCAAATGCTATTGTGGTCATCGCCTCTAATCCGGTTGATATTCTAACCTACATTTTCCAAGAGCTATCTAGCCGCCCCAATAGCAAAGTGATCGGAACAGGCACAGTATTAGATACAAGCCGCCTTAAGTCGTTGCTTAGTGAACATTATGATGTCGATCCGGCCTCTATTCACGGTTACATTCTGGGAGAACATGGTGACTCTGAGTTTGCGGCTTGGAGTACGATCACTATTGGTGGCGTCCCTGTCGTTGGTAATGAAGTATTAGGCATTCCTTATAGTCAGCAAAATATTGACCAATTGTACGAACAAGTAAAAAGTGCTGCATATAAGATTATTGCCGCTAAGGGCTACACCAATTGGGCGATAGGGGTGGTGCTTGCTAAGCTAGTGTCAGTGCTCATGTCTGATCGTGCTTCTGTGCAACCTATTAGTGTGCGTTTAACTGGAGAATACGGCATTAAAGATGTTTGTATCAGTGTTCCTGCTAAAATTGGCATTAAAGGTGTTGAGCAGATTGTTGAGCTCAACCTGTCTAAAGACGAACTGAAAAAATTACGTATTTCAGCTGATGTGCTGAGGGATAATTTGGCCGGGATTGACTTAGCGTAACGCTACAGTGCTAAAGCCTCTTCTTTTTAAGCAAAGGGAGGTTTTAGCCTGTTATTTATGCGATGCGCTTTTTTACCACTGCATTGGATTTCTGACTGCGTTCAACATCAACAAACTCAGTTCTTCCAGTTTCTGCATTGTACCAAAGCACACGGGTGCCAAATCCTTGGCCATCTGCTTTTCTCAGCATTTCTAAAAACATTTCGGTCGAACTGGCTAAATACACATCTTCTAGCATTTGCATAAATGAAAAGATGGCTTCTCGGAAGTAGAGTGGGGTGCAGTTTACTGGAAACATTAACCTAAGGTTCATCTCGTCATCTTTTCCGAGCATCCTGTAATTTAGGCAGCAATGCATCGAAAATATGGTGGATTTTATCGAACCATCTTTATTTCTTAATTGGAAGGGCTCCTGAGCTTGGATCATTTTCTGATACAACTCAGTTTCGATCAGTTGTTTTAATGGAGCCACAAAACTTTCACGCGCTGGATCTAGCTGAGTTTCGTAAAATGGTTTGACTAATTCCATTGTCACACCACAAGGAAGCAACCAATCAAATCGGGCCAATGCGCCAGTTGGCCTGAATTGGCTCACAGAAGCTTGGCAACTGATTTGCTTAAATAGGTTACATAATGGCTGGTAAACAGAATTATCTAAATGTGGGAGCACTTTAAATTCTAGGCTAAACATTCCTGCCTCACTGTATGACATATTTTACAGCAGAAAAAGCACAGCCAATATTAAGGCTGTGCAGATAAAAGATTACTCTAAGCAGATAACCAGAGCTGCTTTGTCTTGACCCCAAGTTATAGGGATTACAAACGAGCGTATTTCGCGGGGTAATTTAATATCTTCAAGCTGACCTTTTACAATGACCGGAACAGAGATAACAAACTCAGGCCCTAAATCTCTGCGAGCATTCCCTGAAACGGTATTGGCTACTTCACCTACCACATCACATAAGTTGTCATCTTCTAAATCATCTTCGCCTAAAGCTTGCAGTAACTTTGCCAATAATCGACCTGGCGCAGAAAAGTAAACACAGCCTTTTCGCGCGCCTGCAATACCGATAATGCCTGTGTAATCAAAAGCCACTTTAGTATCGCTAGAGACTAAATAAGGAACGCCGACATCGACTTGTTGGCCGGCAAAGGTGCTAAAGAAATATTTTGTACCTTCAATAAATACTTGTAATTGTTCTTCTTTCATTTTGCTTAAATATCCTCTAGCAATTGCTCAAATGCATCATTGAGCTCATCTTCCGTAAACGGTTTACAAATGAAGCCTCGAGCGCCAATCGTGAGGGCGCGAATTGCGGTTGCTTTATCCGCTAGTGCTGACACAACCAAAATGCGCGTGTCAGGCTTAACTTCTAGAATTTTTTCAATACTTTCAATGCCATCCATCTCTGGCATAGTTAAATCCATGGTGACTAGATCGGGTTGGGTTTGCTTTACAAGTTCAACAGCCTCAAGACCATTACATGCACTGCCAACAACTTCTAGATCACCTACTTTATTGCTTCGTCTAATTTTACGACGAATAATATTTGAATCATCAACTATTAACAACTTCATGGTTAACCTGCTCTACCCCAATATTTTGATCTGTTTCATTATAAGTTTTTGTTGTCGTTGTAATTTTACCTGGTAATACAATCTCAAAACGACAACCTTTATTTTGTTTGTAGCTTAGCTTCATCTTACCGCCAGCTTCCATTACAGATTGCTTAATTACATCCAGTCCAACGCCACGACCTGCGTGCATAGATACGTTTGATGCAGTGGAGAATCCTGGCTGGAAAATCAGATTGAGGATTTCACCATTAGACATTTTTTCAATATCTTGCTCAGACACTAAGTCGTTTTGTAGCGCATGACGTTTGATGCGATTAACCGATAAACCAGCACCGTCATCAATAATGGTTAGTGAGTAATTGCCATCAGATTTTTGTTGGAAGCTTGCTTTTACAGTTCCTTGCGGTGATTTACCTAGTTCAACCCGTTTGTTTGGCTCTTCGATACCATGAACAACAGCGTTACGTACTAATTGTATTGCGACTTCACGCACCTTACGAATATATGCCGGTGGAACATGATGGCTGTCTAGTCCTTGAGTGACTAGGTTAACCATTTTGTTTTCATCTTCAGCAACGCGTTTAACCAAGCTATTTATTTCAGCAAACGACTGCGTATTTGAGTGTGTCACTGGCTGTGCCGTGTCTGAATGCTGGTCGCTAATGTTCGCAATTTGTTCACTTAAAAGACGCAAGCTACCAATCTGTGAAAATAGTTCGTCAAGTTTTACGGTGAATGGTAGGAAACTATTACCCGTGATTTCATCGCTATTGCGAATGTCGGTCAATACATCTTCCATTTCGTGAGTCTTCTTCTCAACAGGGGATACATCTAATGCCGAAGCATCGCCTTTGATTGAGTGAATAATGCGCTGGAATTGCACCACGTTTGCCATATAGGCTTTGTGGTCTTGATTGGAAGACTTTAACTCTTCATTGATTAAGTTAATGCCGTCGCTAGCCTTGTCAAGAAAGTCGATAAAGGCACTTTTCTCGATACTTAAGATACTCACTAAGCTATCAACTTCACCTTTTGCTTTGGTTTTTGCTTCTTCTAGTTCGCGTTCTAGCTCAACCTCAACGGTTCGATCCATTACGGTTACCAGTACATGTGATACCCGTTTATTAACGCGTACACGGTTGAACTGGAAGGAAAGATACTTAGTTTCAAACAGACCAGTAGGACCAAGCAGGTTTACTTCAATTTGTTTTAGCGGGTTTAAGCTTTGGATAAGGTTTTCATTTACGTGTTCTTTAAAGAGTAGGCCGATGTAATCTTCAGAAAGCTGTAGCTCGCTGTCTGATACCATGTCTTTTAAAAGTACCGCTAGTTTTTTACCGTCTAAATCTTGGCGACCAAAGATGTTAACCAGCTCTTGAGAATACTGTGAGCCGATGATTAGTTCTTGGTCAAGTAGGAATAAGCCTTCTTTTACCGTACCAAGAATTTCGGCGTTTTCTTTTTGTGACAGCTCAAGTTGTTCATCGTTTTTCTTCAAACGACCAACAAAAATAAACATGATAACAAAGAAGTTCAATATCGCCGCAACCACAGCTGCTAGCTCTACGTACTGCAGCATCTGCGTTTTCTCGTTAGCTTGCTGCTCCATGTAACGGGTTAAATCGTTCATGAATGTAAGTAGTGTTGCGTTCGTTTCTTTTACCGTGGCGATTGACTCATGGATATCAAGAAGTGAAACCTGCTCGCTGCCGTTATTTATGATAGGGCCGAGTATTTCCCGATATTGTTGCCAAAGTTGTAAGCCCGCATCCACTGATTGCATCGCTGCTTCAGAGTTTACCGGTTGAACTTCAATTTGTTCGGTATCATTGATATCGGTGACTGGTACCATGCCACCTTCTTTTAGCGCTACGAGCGTGACATCAAACAACTCGAAAGTATCAGCAAACTCCTGAAAATTATCTGTAACGTCAAGGTTTACAGCTAAGTCGTCCTGTAACTCGTAAAGAGATTTTAATAGCTTTTGCGTCAACATCCCTTGTCGACCAGCTAAATTAACACTTTCAGTTTCTTGTTGAATTTCTTTTGACACGAAATAGTTCAGCGCCAACACACAGGTATCTAAGACAAGAAATAAAGTAATTGCAGCTACAATACCGCGGTATTTGCCCAAATCGTGCAACAACATGGTTTAACTTCCTTATACAAAGCTATTGAAGATTTAAAATATCTTTATAAACAATAGGTTTTAATGTTTAACACATTTAATTGTCTGAATATAACATGCCGTTTTTAGAAAACCTAGTTACAACAATTCGCTATGTGAGCTTAAGCAAGTAACTGACACCTTTAAACTAGGTCGATAGGGTTAATTTATCTTGTAGTTTATTAAGTCTATAAGCTGGTTTAAGCCTACCTTATTTACGCTTTCCAAATCATCGACTTCACATTGTAAGGCCTTCTCTATTTCGACTAAATTAAAACCTGAGGAAAAACAGGCGTCTAGAATTGTTGTTAACACGCTCTGGTTTATGGTGCCAGTTGATTCTAACTCTAAATTAGCTTGTTCTATTAATTGTGTTAGAGAGGGGAAATTATTTTGCGGAAGTGAAAATTTCATGCTTATCCTTGGCTGGCATTAGCGATGGCTGAGTGTGAACTTGAGGGCGTTGCTTGCCCTTATAAATATTATTCTTTATTCTGCCAGACTCCCCTCGAAGGGCAAGGGTTTAGGTCATATATAAGGATAATGTCACCATGAACGTGCAAGAATACATGCAAAATTTAGGTAAAAGCGCGAGAGCGGCGTCACGTCAGATTGCCGCGGCAACCTCTGGCACTAAAAATAACGCGCTACTCGCGATCGCTGATGCATTAAATGAAACACGTGATTTTTTGATTGCAGAGAATGAAAAAGATTTACAGGCGGGTCGTGAAAAAGGGCTTGATGAAGCCATGATTGACCGCTTGGCCTTAACGTCTCAAGGCATTGATAAAATGATAGAAGGCTTAACTCAAGTCGCCGCATTACCCGATCCTTGTGGTGCGATTACTGACCTAAACTACATGCCTTCAGGTATTCAAGTGGGCAAAATGCGTGTGCCACTGGGAGTGATCGGTATTATTTACGAATCGCGTCCTAACGTGACGATTGATGCGGCGAGTTTGTGCCTTAAATCTGGCAATGCAACCATCTTGCGTGGCGGTAGTGAAGCAATACATTCTAATCGTGCTGTCGCGCAATGTATTAAATCGGGTTTACAAAAAGCCGGATTGCCGGAAACGGCTGTGCAGGTTGTTGAAACAACAGATCGCGCGGCGGTAGGTGAGCTAATCACTATGGCCGAGTATGTGGATGTGATTGTGCCTCGTGGCGGCAAGAGCTTAATTGAGCGTATTTCTAAAGATGCTAAGGTGACAGTGATTAAACACTTAGATGGTATTTGTCATGTCTACATTGATGATCAGGCCGATTTAGACAAAGCTTATGACATTGCCATTAATGCTAAGACTCATCGCTATGGGGTTTGTAATGCAATGGAAACCTTGTTAATCAACCAAGCGGTCGCGGCTGATATTCTTCCTCGCTTAGCAAAAGGTTACGGTGAAAAAGGGGTGGAGTTAAGAGGTTGCCCAGAAACACGCGCAATTATTGCTGCAGAAGTGGCCACAGATGAAGATTGGGCAACTGAATATTTAGCGCCTATTTTATCGATTAAAGTCGTACCCGATATGGATGCCGCTATGGATCACATAGCTAAATACAGCTCTGCACATTCTGAATCCATTGTTACTCAGGATTATTCAAAAGGGCGTCGCTTTATTACTGAAGTTGATTCAAGCTCTGTCATGATAAATGCGTCTACGCGCTTCGCCGATGGTTTTGAATATGGGTTAGGCGCTGAAATTGGCATTTCAACTGATAAAATTCATGCGCGAGGGCCTGTTGGATTGGAGGGGCTAACCTCGCAAAAGTGGGTTGTGCTTGGTGATGGGCATATTCGTCAATAATCAAATGCTAACAAGAAAAAAGCCGAACATAGGTTCGGCTTTATTGTATTAACTAACTGAGCTTTGAAAAAGTACTTTTTAAAGCCAGGGTTTAAACTAAGAAAAATTTCTCAGCATATCCGGTACAAAAATTAGCGGTAGTAACGAATTTCAACACGCTTGTTAGCTTGTTGGCCCGCTTTCGTATCATTAGTCGCGACAGGTTGTGTTTCGCCGTAACCGACGGCTGTCATGCGTGATACTTCAACACCTTGAGATGCAAGAAATGCTTTTACAGATTCAGCGCGTTTTTGTGATAGCGTCATATTGTAGTCATCGCTACCTGTACTAGATGTATGTCCAGCAATTTCTACATCGCTAGATTCGCGAACTAGGCGAGATGCAACAGCTTCAAGAATTGTTTTCGCTTCTATAGTTAGCTCTGCAGAAGCTTCACCAAAAACAACACCTGGTAGATGTTGGACTTGTGTGTATGTGCCAGTCTCTTCTTTAACGATTAATTGTGAAAGAAGTATTTTTAGCTCTTCAGTACATTGAGTGCTGGCTTCTTCTTTATACATAGCAGCATTATTCGCGGCTTTTTCAGCTGCTGAATATTCAACTTCACTTAGTTGGCCATCAGATGCTTTTCCAATTAGTCTGTTCGCTTGCTCTAATGCTTGAGCAGTGTTGTGAATGGCAACAATACATTGACCACTAGCGTTATTTTGTACTTCATTGATTGTTTGTTGGATTGGTTCAACATTTTTATTAGTTGAACAGCCAGCAAGAACTGCGATTGCTGCGGTAGTTAGTAGCAGTTTTTTCATCGTTTTTCCTTTGGTTGGTTTTTTTGACTATAGAAAATACAAAAACAAATATTGATCCTAACCAGTTTAATATAATACAGAGTATGTATTATGACTGGTTTTTTATTTAATTTTGATTTTTATCACTAATTATATGCTAATTCAAGAGTGTTGCATCATTGTGACACAAAAAAAGCAGTTGTAGATTTTAAATTATTAATTTCAATTGTTTTTATTTTGTTGTTTCTATTTGTATTTTTCTCATGTAATGGACTCAATACTATCACGTTAGGCAAGCCAAACCGAGTTATTTTAGTGACGCCAATAGGAGGTGGGCTCGTGATTGTCAAGCCGTGATCTTGGCTTTGTTTTTCTTGTCTGCTCTCAATTATATTAAAGAAACTGGCGAGTAAGCCGATAATTACCTAGCTTTTATAATAATAAGGTAACCGTTTAGTTACCTAGGCTGCAGTAAGCATGATTGAGGATGCAAAATGACACTAAAAACAAAAGTATGGGGCATGGCTACGTTGACCTTAGTTGCCCTCTTAGGGGTTATGCTAATGGGCCTTTATACCTTGAGGCAGGCCAGTGATATCGATAATAAGTCGAGAATATATCAATTACTTAAGAGTACCTTTTCTACTGTTAACCAAATCGAGTTGTATGTCGCGTCAGGCAAAATGAGCGATGAGCAAGGTAAAGAGTTGGCGGCGCAGATTCTTCGTGAGAATAAATATAATGACTCCGAATATGTCTACGTGGCTGACGAAAATATGAATTTTGTGGCTGCGCCTCATGATCCTCAGCTTCATGGCACCAGCTTCCATGATTTTAAAGATGCGCAAGGGGCAAGCGTTGGACAAATTCTACTGAATGCGGTGAAAGCAAACCCCAATGGCATTGTTGAATATGAGTGGACGTCGCGAAATGCAGATGGTGACGTTGCTGATTTACTTTCTGTTGCTCAAGTGTCAAAACGCTGGAAATGGGCTGTCGGAACGGGGATTCGCTCTACTGAAGTAGACGAACGTTTTTGGAATTCGGCACAAAATCAGCTGATTCTGTGTTTAATTATTGCTGCTATTCTGGGCTTTATCATTATTACGACGATTCGCAAAATAACGACTGACTTAGGTGGTGAGCCTGAAGATGTATTGACCTTAGTTCGAGCGGTTGCTGCGGGGGATTTATCAACCAAAGTGAAACGCGATGGTGAAGATTTTGATGAGTCGAGCATTTATGGTTCGGTAGTGACCATGCAAGCGTCACTACGAGATATTATGAACAGCGTTGCGGCTGCGACTGCTGAGCTGCGCAATGAAGCAACCAATGCTGATAGTCGCTCAAGCCAGGTTGATCAGGTATCGGATGTACAGCGCAGTGAAACGGACATGGTTGCCACTTCGATGACAGAAATGTCATCGTCTGCTAGAACCGTTGCAGAAAGTGCAAATAATGCTGCAGCCTCAACTCAAGAAGCGGACGCAGAAGGTCAAAGGGCGCAAAATATCGTATTAAGTTCGGTTAGTTCAATTGAAGGCTTGGCTTCTCAAATTGATGAAGCCGCGCAAGTGATTGGTGAGCTTGGACGTGATGTAGATAATATCGTGTCGGTGTTAGATGTTATTCGAGGCATTGCTGAGCAAACTAACTTGTTGGCGTTAAATGCAGCAATTGAAGCAGCAAGGGCTGGTGAGCAAGGTCGTGGTTTTGCGGTCGTTGCAGACGAAGTGCGAAATTTAGCGAAACGAACTCAAGATAGCACCGCAGAAATTCAGCAAATGATAGAACGCTTACAAAGTGGTTCGCAAAAAGCCGTCAGTTCAATGGAGAACAGTAAAACGTCAAGTATTGATACAGTATCGGGCGCGCAAGAGGCGGCACAAGCCTTACAACAAATTGCTGATTCGTTAGGCACTATAACCGAAATGAACCATCAAATAGCCAGTGCTGCAGATGAACAAACTAAGGTAGGGGATGATATCTCTCATCGTATCAACGCTATTGCTGACAGCTCTCACCAAGCTGCGGAGCTCGCCCGTGAAAACCGAGCTTCGACTAACGTTATAATGGATTTAGCCGATAACCTAGAGCAGCAAATACGTAAGTTCAAAGTAAGTTAATGGCGCTTGCCGATATGAAAGCGCAGCATTAAGCTGCGCTTTTTTTTGCCTAACGAAGAAGAGGCCTGCTTTTTGTTTGATCCCAACGTTGGCATCACTGAGTTAGCAGCGGTATGATGCGCCCTAGGGATATTTATTGCTGTCACCTGAGCTTTAGCTAAGCAATTTAGTCTGTTTTTAGCTATGAAAACAAAGCTTATCAGTGAAAACATACTTGATATTATGAAGATAAGTTAAACAGAGTTACAGTGATTGTGGTAAACGAGATAGGTTAAATGTAGTTAGCGACGCTTTGTAAGCGTCGCAATTTGGAGTCAAGCATGAACGATTTTGAGCAAGAATTAAAAGCAATGGAAGAAGAAGCGGTAGATGAAACACCGCTTCCGAGTATTGAAGAGCAGCGAGCCATTGTTGCTAAATTGAAAGCATTAGAGGAAAAAGGCGAACTCACTCCGGAAGTGATGGCTGAGCATTTTGCCACTTATGCCACTGAAACTAATCGTGTTAAGAATTTGGCGGCAACGGAAGAAGAAGAGTAATTTCAAATACTCGAAACAATGTAAAAAGCATAGCTCGCGATGGTGTTGACAAACTAGAGCTATGCTTTTTTGAACTGATTAGTTAGTGACTTGTTGCCAAGCCCAGCTTAACCATGGAAGTAGCGCTTCAAGATCACTGGCCTCAACCGTGCTACCACACCAAATTCGTAATCCATCTGGCGCATCGCGGTATGAGCCAATGTCATAGGCCACGCCTTCATTCTCAAGTAATTTAATGAATTGTTTCACTTGGTCTGCACTCGCTTTTAATGTAAAGCAAGCACTGGTATTTGAAATGGTTTCGGGGGCTTGAGCAAGAAATTCAATCCAATCATTTTCTGCTACAAATTTCGCTAATACAGCGAGGTTGTCTTTCGACTTTTGGATCGCTGCCGGTAAGCCTCCAATCCCATCAACCCAATCTAATGCATCTTGATAATCCGCAACACACAACATTGAAGGTGTATTAATTGTCGCACCACTGAAAATCCCCTCGATTAATTTGCCTTTAGCGGTTAAGCGGAAAATTTTTGGTAGCGGCCACGCTGGGGTGTAACTTTCAAGGCGCGCTACTGCGCGAGGGCTTAAAATAATCATGCCGTGTGCGCCTTCACCGCCCAGTACTTTTTGCCAGCTAAAGGTGATTACGTCTAGCTTTTCCCAAGGCATTTCCATCGCAAAAACAGCGGATGTTGCATCGCAAATCATCAAGCCTTGGCGATCATCTTTGATCCAATCTCCGTTAGGTACTTTTACCCCTGAAGTAGTGCCATTCCAAGTGAATACCACGTCATTATCTTGATTGATGTTGGTTAGATCGGGTAATAAACCATAATCAGCAAAGTGGGTGTTTACATTTTCAAGCTTCAGCTGTTGACTAATATCCGTAAACCATTCTTGACCAAATGATTCCCAAGCAACCACGTCCACCCCACGGGCTCCGAGCATAGACCACATGATCATTTCCATCGCACCAGTATCAGAGCCTGGAACGATACCGACTCGATAGCCTTCAGGTAAACCTAAAATGCGCGCGGTATCATCAATCGCCTTACCTAAAGCATTTTTACCAACAGCGGCACGGTGCGAGCGGCCTAAAGTCTCAGTTTTTAACTCAGCTAAGCTGTAACCAGGTCGTTTGCTACATGGGCCTGATGAAAAATTTGGGTTCGCGGGCTTGTTCAAAATAGTCATATGTTCCTGAGATCCTTGGTATTAAGATATTATATTTGTGGGCTGGCGCCCAAATTGAACGAGTTAACCAAACTATGCTAAAAAGATGCGAAAAGTGAGGTTGGTATTATCAGGCTTAGTGTGCGATAAGCGCGTTAATGAGGCAAAAATACCACGAAGCTTTAACCTTAATCTATAGTTTTAACGATGGCTTTCGTCATTGTCGCGTCACTAATAAAGGTTTTTAATATAAGGAAACTGGCATGGCAATAAATATCACCAGTCAAGAACGGGCATTGCTCAAAAGTATCAGTATTCCACCTCGGCCTGCTGTGTTACTAACTGTTGCCGAAGAGGCAGGCAAGCCTGAGCCGGATGTTTCAGTGATAGCTAAAGCCATTAGTTCCGATGTCAGTATTGCTTCTGCTGTGTTGCAAGTTGTCAATTCAGCGGCTTTTCGCCGTGCTAAAGAAATACAATCAATCAACCAAGCCGTCATGATGCTAGGGTTAAAACGAATTATTCCTCTGGTGAAAGCGGTCGCCCTCAGATCGGCGATGAGCTCTCATGCGTTACTTGATGATTTTTGGGAGCAAGCAACGGAAGTTGCACAAGCAAGCTCTGTTGTCGCCAAATTATTAGGTAAAGATGCCTTGGTTGATAACGCTTATATGCTAGGCCTATTCCATTTATCGGGTGTACCAGTGATGATGCTGGGTTTTGAGCAATACCCTGCGCTTTATGCTCAACTTGATGAGTTAGGCTGGCCTGCTTTGACAGAGCGAGAGCACCAATCATTTGGTACTGCACACACAACGATTGGCGCTTTATTGTCACAGCAATGGATGTTGCCAAAGGCATTAGTTGAAATTATCTACTACCAACAAGATGCCGCAGGTTTTTATCAATCTGGCGAGATGCCTCCTGTGGCGTTAGATTTATTATCTATTTTAAAAATCGCGCGACATGTGGTGTTGAATAATTCCGACTCGGAATGGGCTCAGGTACAAGTCCCCATTGGCGAGCACTTTAATCTGGATGATATTCAATTAGAGGAGCTTCTTGACCGCGCAGATGAAGAATTAACAACCCAATGTTGAGAGCCAGATCACGTAAACTCGATAACACGGTGATAAATTCAGCAGTCGAAAATAATTTGTCATAAAAGGCTTTACCTTTAAAAATCATTTGGTATTATCTGCCTCGTTCTTCAGCAGGGGTGTAGTTCCAACGGCAGAACGTCGGATTCCAAATCCGAATGTTGGGAGTTCGAATCTCTCCACCCCTGCCACATTTTAAAAAGCCTGACTTAGTGTCAGGCTTTTTTCGTTTACAATTCCTGCTTTTCTTCAGTTCTAACATAGCTACCAGTCAGACATTTCGGTAATATTCTTTTTCTTACTTCTGCGCTAACCGAGCTAATGAATCAATACCAAGCTTTTATATTAAAAGAAATGGGCATTACACTATGGCTGTCAAATCAAAGCCTAGATCAACCTATCAAGGATGACTTATCGGCAGCCGATGATCCCCTTATCATTGATGATGAAACTGAAATAGTCATTTTGGCTGAGTCGGACGTGTTGCAAAATGAATTTGTTAGCGCTGTGCTTAAATCGATGGGGCTTACTGTAGCGCAAGCACAGGTCGTCACGCAGGAACGTTTTTTGCAATACCAAGGCCCGTTACCTTTGTGGGTATGGAGTACTCAGTCACCACTTGCGCTTCGTCGTTCAACACAGGTAATAAACAGCGCCAGTATTGATCAAGTCAGTCAAGACCCGCTGCAAAAGCGAGGTTTATGGCAGCAAATAAAATCCTATCAGACACAATAGAGAATATGAATGACTGATTATTCAGAGCTTTGTATCATGCCAATGGCCCTTAATGATTTACCACAGGTGATCCGTATTGAGGCTCAAGCTCATGCTTTTCCGTGGAGTGAGAAGTTATTTAGCAGTAATTTTGGTACCCGATATTTTAATCATGTTTTGTCACAAGATGAGCGGGTGCTTGGCTACTATGTCGCGAGTCAGGCGGGTGTTGAAGCAACGTTACTTAACATTGCTATTGCTCCAAATGAGCAAGGTAAGGGGTTGGGACGTAAACTACTAGAGCACTTACTTGACCACGCAAGTACTAAGCAGATCGAAGAAATTTGGCTGGAAGTTAGAGAGTCAAACCAAAGTGCTCATCATTTGTATAATGAACTAGGTTTTGTCGAAGTAGACCGAAGGAAAGGTTACTACCCCACAGCAGAAGGACGCGAAGATGCGATTGTTATGTGTTGCTACCTTGATCCCGTTGTTTAAATATGTGCTAGCGGTCTGTTTGACGATGAGCGTCTGTCTCCCGAGTTTGGCTGCTCGCGATGTTTATAAATATCAAGATGAGCAGGGTAACTGGGTGTTTACTGCTATTAAACCTCAGGTCGTGTTTGAGGTAGAGCATGAGCGTGTGGCAGAGCCTGAGGTATCTCCCGTGCGCGTGTTACATAAAGTTATCAACGGGGAAAACCAAGCAGAAGTGATTGCTGTTAACAATTATGGTATGCCCGTGACCGTTAAATTAGCGTTTACTGAGCTGACTAACACAAAAACTTCCATCTCAATACCTGAGGCATTTGCACTCGCACCAAACAGCCGGCAAACGTTATTTACTATCTTTCCTGAGCAGCCTGGCCAATGGCGTTTTCAGTATCAATATAGTTTCACCCCCGGTAAGCTGGATCCTGAGTTTTACGCTGATTATGCTTATCAAGTGCCCTTTAACCTGCCCCAAGCCGCCTATATCTCGCAAGGTTTTAATGGCAGTTTTACGCATTCTGAGCCTCACAGCCAATACGCAATTGATGTTCCGCTACCTGAAGGGACCGAAGTTGTTGCCGCAAGAGAGGGCACTGTCGTTGAAGTGGTCGAAAACAATAGTGGCGCTGCAACGGCTGACTTTGCCAAAACGAAGGCTAATGTGGTCCGCATTGCTCATGCCGATGGTACGATGACGGTTTATGCCCACCTTAAAACCTTTTCTTCTAAGGTCAGAGTCGGGCAGTTGGTGAAGCGGGGTGAGCCTATTGCCTTATCTGGCAACACGGGGTTCAGTACAGGTCCTCATTTACACTTTGCGGTACAAATTAATCAGCAACATGAATTAGTCGCGGTGCCATTTTTGTTGCAGATAAATGGTGCCGTGGTAGAGCCTAAACCTGGCCTTAAAATAGCGCCTCAAGGTTAAGTCATTATTTATCTGAGTTTTGCTTAATGAGGGGTTTAGTGGAATAATCCGCGGCTGCATAAATAGGAGTAAGAACTCGATGATCACCAAAAATCAAATTAAGCTGATTAACTCTCTCGCACAGAAAAAATACCGTAAACAACACGGTTTATTTATCGTGCAAGGTGAAAAAAATGTCGTCGAGCTATTTGCATCGAACTTTGAAATTCATCAGGTTTTTGCTACTGAATCATTTTTAGATAAATATCAAGCTCATCTAACCACTACTCACTTTGTCGCCGCCACGTCAGAGGAATTAGCGAAAGCGGGTACTTTTAGTTCCAATAACACCGCGATAGCCTTAGTTAAAACGCGACAACTTGCGTTACCCGACAACAATTTAAATGAACTGGTATTGGCCTTAGATGGCGTATCTGACCCCGGTAACCTAGGCACCCTAATCCGCCTTGCTGATTGGTATGGCATAAAGCAGATTGTAGCAAGTGAAGACTGTGCGGATGTTTATAATCCAAAAGTGATCAGCGCTACCATGGGCTCATTTTGCCGAATTAATGTGGTTAATACCGATCTTGTCGCTTACTTGTCGCAGCAAACTGTGCCAATTTATGGTGCTTTTCTAGAAGGTGAAAATATTCATCAAGCAGCATTAAGTCAGCAAGGGGTGATACTGCTAGGCAGTGAATCTCACGGTATTCGGGGGAGTGTATCTAACTTAGTTAGCCACAAAATAACTATACCGAGTTTTGGTCTGGCTGAATCGTTAAATGTGGCCATGGCTGGGGCAATTATTTTAGATAACTTCAAGCGGCTATAAGGACAACTGAAGCTTAATTATTGGGTGGATAGCCAAGATGTTCCTTGGCTTAAACCAAACTGTGTATCTTGATCATAGTTTTTTTCCGCGTTAGCTATTTTCAATATATGTTGTTGTGCTAGGTCTTCAGCTTGAAGTTTGATCTCTTCGCAGGTTGCTGCTGCAGGTAATGTTAATATCGACTTTTCTATCGCCTGTAGTGCTTCTACCGCAATTTTTTTATGGCCATCTAAGTGCATAAAGATACCTTGATAAAACCCCTCCCACTTGAGCTGTAATGCTTCCGGTGCTGTGGCTTGATCAAGCCAGCGCGGTAACCGGTAATCAATTTTGAGCCAAGTGTTTACGTGGGTGATTTTGCAGCCTGATGGTGATTCTTTCGTGATCAGTACCCAACCTTTTTGCCAATGGTTGTCATTGTGAAACACCTTGTGCTGGGCAAAGTAATCATTTTGCTTACTCAGTTGTTCACTAATCGCGTGCTCTGTTTGACCATAAAAGCCAAGGTGCTTGTAATGGATGGTAATTTCAGGTGTCGCCCAAAGTGGAAATGAAATCAACACTGAGAGAAGACTAGATAAACAAAAAAATAATCGGATCATATTGTCTTCTTTATTATGTCTAAGAAAGATTGCTATTCAGCAGGTTGCATTATTATAACGCTGACTTATAGTTTTTTCTTAGCGTCTCAAGTGATTATTTGGTTTTATTACATTAATTTGATTATGGAGTAGGGATACGCCAGCGTTGCCAAAGAGCTAGTTTCACGTGCCTTTTGCTGTCTTATTGATTTTGATTTACCTGAAAGCAAGTATTTTAAAGTTGAAGTACATCGAGGGGCATAAAAAAGGCCTCATTAAGAGGCCTTAAGGGTAACTTGCTTACACTCAGATACTTGCTTCCTGCGTTGTACCTAATCGGGTATAAGACCAAATTGATTACCGTGAAAAACTGGTTTAAGAAGCTATTTACTAGCTAAAGATTGCTTTCAAGGTGCTGAGTCTATTGAGCATATCTGTTAAGTAAGACCGAGCATTTTTGTAATGGTTCAATCTTTTTTCTCTTTTTTAAGAAATATTTTTCAACTGGTTTAAAAGTCGAGTTAAATCAATATCTGACGCCAACTTCAACTGTTGCGCAGCTGATTTACTCTGGGTTAATTTCACCGCTATGTCAGCTTGTGACGCAAATACAATCCAGTTGCCAGAGCTAACATGGCAACCATACAGGTAAGGGAAATTTTTTCTTAGGGCGGCGGCAAAGTCGTGATTTTCACTGTGTTCATGCCAACAATTAAGGACGAGTATGCCTTCAGCTTTTAACTGTGAGCAACAGTGCTGTAGGAAGTCATCACTTAATTGGGCTTGATCAACCCCTAGTGCGTGATAAATGTCAGCAAACAGCAAGTCTACTTTTTTGTGCTGATTTTGCTTAATGAAAGCCACGGCATCATCATTGATTAAGGTTATTTTTTTACCATGAGGGAGTCGAAAAAAACGTTTTGCAATTTCGATAACCGCGCTCCTTAATTCCACGGCGGTTAGTTTTATACCAGGAACCGCATGATGTAATGCACTCACCAAGCAACCTGCGCCTAAGCCTAATACCATGGCACTTTTCGGCTGACTGAATAACAGGGCTAATAACATCCCCTGAATATATTCATGCTCAGGTAGGTGGGGATGACGTTTGTCTTGACGGCTTTGTTCATCACCAGGACCAAATGAAAGTTTACGAATAGTACCTTCTTCACTCACTTCAATGGGGCCCCATTTATCTTGAGTTTGAAACAGTAATTGCGCAGACATATAACTTGGCCCTAATGCGAGAAAAGCGGCATTATCCTGACTATTTCAAGGGGGGTCAATCTAGCGCGTTATGCTGCGTGAGTTGATATCCGTCAAAACAGTGAGTTCGCAGTGATTTTTTCGTACTACTGATACTTTCTACTCGCGCAAAAGTGCTCGCTTGTTTATATTGTTTTGTTTTTATATAGATGATTTAAGTTGAGGGTAAGATGCAAGGTACGGTTTTAGATATCAATGAAGCAGCGCAGACTGGCCTGATCAAATGTGATGAAGGTGATCGTTATGAATTTTCACTGGCAATTTGGGGGGGAAATATCCCGCCGAAAACCTTAGATAAGGTTGAATTTTTTGTTGAGAATGGGGAGGTCAAGCATATTGCTCCACTGGGCCAGGTCCAATCCAGTGCTCCTAGCCAGCCGAATCTTGCCGCTACAATGCCGAACAAGCCTGTAGAAACATCGCCTTTAGCCGTTGTGAGTCTTATTTTTGGTATTTTAGGTATTTTTATCTTTGGCTCACTTATCGCGATTATCTGTGGCCATATCGCACGCAGTAATATACGTCAAAGCCAAGGTAAATTATCCGGAGATGGCATGGCCTTAGCGGGATTAATAACCGGCTATATTGGCATGGTTTTGTTTATTGGCACTTTAGTGATGTATGCCATTATTGGTGCGGCAGAATTTGGCTATTAACAGGGCATCGATGATTTTTGTTGTAGTTAAACTTAGATCTCTTATTTAATCGCTTTTAAGTAGCCTATGCCTAATTGCCGCATTTGCTGCCTGATCCATTGCTCGCGCTTTATTTGATAAGTACTCGGCGCCGCGGCGCTGAAACGATAAGGGTTAGGTAGCACTGCGGCCAATCGCGCACTCTGCGCCGCAGAAAGTTGCTTAGCGCTTACGCCAAAATAATGCTGACTCGCCGCTTCTACGCCATAAATGCCGGGGCCAAACTCAACAATGTTGAGGTAAATTTCTAAGATCCGTTGCTTATTCCATTGCCACTCAATTAGTAACGTCAGCCAAGCTTCAATGGCTTTGCGCGGAATACTTTTACCTGACCACAAATACAAATTTTTTACCGTTTGTTGGCTTAGCGTACTTGCGCCGCGAAAACGTTTACCACTGATCATATCGTCGATTGCTTGCTTAGTAGACTCAACATCAATGCCATTATGGCTTAAGAATAATTGATCTTCGGCCGCTATCACCGCCAGCTGCATTGAGCTAGAAATGTCCTCAATCGATACCCAGTGATACTTAGCATCTTCGGGATAGAGTGCTGGAGGATTGAACTCACGTTGTAGTTGCCAACTCCAAAAAATGGGGTTGATATATTTAAGGGGGAAAGTGATCAAGAGTGAGCTGACAACAATAAAAACCCCAACCGTAAAGCAGGCTTTTAACAACCATTTCATATGCATTTCCCCTGACGTTAGAGTGCTAATATATAAAGGTTTGTAAGGGATTGAAAGGGGTTGGGGGCCAGAGGTTGGCCGCCAACAGTTATTGATGAGTTTACAGATGCAGGAATACTGCGATTACATAATGAGTCAAGCCTAGTTCGGCCGGACTAGTATTTGATAAGTGAGCTATGAGTTTGCGGACTGCAAAATAGTGCTGGTTAAATAATTAGCGACGCCGAGTTGATGTGCATGGCCAATGATCTCAGCGTGCGGCACCGCGGCTTTAACACTTTCGGCGGCATTGAGCATCACTTTTGGGTGGGCGGCATATTGTAGCATTTCAATGTCGTTTTCACCGTCGCCAAACGCCATCACTTGATGAGCGGCCAAGCCTAGATGTTTACATAAAGCATCAACTGCGGTGGCCTTTGAAATGCCTCTTGGCATAAGCTCTAAACAATGAGGTAGCGAAAATAAGCAATCTAATTGGCCTTGGTATTTTGTTGTTAGCTCAGCTTGCAGTGCCAATAGTCCCATACGGTCGCCCCATAAGAAAAATTTTACCGCTTGTTTGTCTTGAATAAAGTGAGGTGTTACTAATTCACACTTAAAGCCCGCCTTGTCACTGTATGCTTCTAGCTTGGCATTGGTTTCGGTGGCATACCAATTAAAGTCGGTATACATGTTTAAAAATACGCCTTCTGGCATTGGGTGATGCACTAGTTCTTGGGTAATGTGATCTGGAATGTAAGCACTCGCTATCACCTCGCCATTTGGCGCAATTGCCATACCACCATTACAGCTGATCATGCCAATGGGGCGGTCAATTTTTTTTGCTAAATCAGCTACGTCAGTGTGGTGGCGTCCTGTGGCGATAGCAAATATGCGTCCTGCATCATGTAAGTTACGAATAGCGGCTAAGGTCTCAGGCGCTAAGGAATGATCTTCCTGTAATAGGGTTCCATCAAGATCACTAACAAAAAGCACAGGCATGGCATCTCCAGTAGATAATAGGAAAAAGGGAAAAGCAGTGGCAGTCTATCCTTTGCCTGCGGCTAAATAAAGAGCAAGTGTGTTACTAAATGTAACTTGCTCTTTATTCGTATTATTTCAAAATACAAGGGATGAGTTGCATTAGTATTGCTGATAAATGCTCAGTTTATCTTCAGAAAAAGCTATCACATCAAAGCCTTTATACGGCTGGCCTGGTAGTGCCATGCCAGGCGAATGCTGTGGCATACCGGGGGCTGCTAAGCCTTTAATATCGGTTGGACGCTCTTTTAATAAACGAGCGATATCTGCTTCCGGTACATGGCCCTCAATAAGGTAACCATCAATGACAGCGCTGTGGCATGACTGCAGTTGTGGCGGCATAAAGTGGGCTTTTTTCACGTCGGTCCAATCAGACTGGTGATGCACATTAACGGCATAGCCTTTTTGCTCCATGATGGTGGCCCACTCGGTGCAACAGCCACAAGTCGGCGATTTATAAAGTTCTATGGTCGGATTGGCGTAAAGCCAGTTGCTCCACATGAGTAATACAAAGCTTGATACATAAGCGATTTTTTTCATTGATAATTCTCTTGATTAGTTGGTAATGAAGCACCAAGGTTAATTGGCGCTTATTATTCGTTGAGATTAGAGTTGAATGTTTTTCACCATTCCCGCTTCGCTGTGGCCGGGAATATTACAAGCAAACTGAACTTGAGTTTCACCATGGAAATGCCAAAGTAACTGCTTTGCTTTACCAGGCTTAACGGTCACAGCATTACCACTTTCATGGGCGTGACTGGCCATGGTTTTCATCATTTCACGGTGCTCTCGCATTTCCTCTATTGAGCCAATTGCAAATTCGTGATCAATTTTACCTGTGTTCATCACCACAAATTGCACTACATCATTGGGCTTGATAGTGCCTTCTTGCTTAAAGGTGATTTTCATATCATCACTTAATATCACATGCACCACTTTGTCTGGCTTAGCACCGGGTGCAGGCATACCCACCGCGGTCATTCCCGGCATTCCTGCCATGCTGGTGGCATCCATTTGAGAATGATCCATATTGGAATGGTCTACTGTCTCTGCAGGCATTTCCATCTGGCTGTGATCCTCCATTTGCGAATGGTCCATATTCGAGTGATCCATTGTTGAATGGTCAACCTTGTCTGTTGTCGCCCAGCTGGTGGTTGATGCTAGTGTGATGGCTAATGCTAATAATGATTTTTTCATGGTATTTATCCTTTTAAATTAATTTAGTTTGATGTTTCAGTTGTTTGATTAATAAGTGCGTGGCGCTTAATTTCTTGGTTTTTCCACAGTTTGAAAATAGCGGGAAGGACGAGTAAGGTCAGCATTAGCGCTGAGGCCATGCCGCCGATCATTGGCGCGGCAATGCGTTGCATCACTTCTGAGCCGGTACCTGAGCCATACATGATCGGGATTAAACCTATGATCACCGTCAGTACCGTCATCATCACCGGGCGTACGCGCAGCCCTGCGCCTTCTTCGATGGCTTGGCTTAAATCTTGCGCCGAGATGGCTTGCTGATTTTCTTCGGCATGCAATTTTTTGTAATGCCACGCTTGGTTTAAATAGACCAACATGATCACGCCAATTTCGACTGCCACGCCTGCCAGTGCAATAAAGCCCACACCCACGGCAATAGAGAAGTTATAGCCAAGCACATGCATTAGCCATAAGCCGCCGACCATGGCTAACGGCAAGGTTGCCATGATGATTAGCACCTCACCAACACGGCGAAAACTTAAATAAAGCAGCAACATAATGATGGACAGCGTGATCGGCGTCACGATGCTCAAGCGTGCCTTGGCGCGCTCCATATACTCATATTGTCCAGACCACGCGAGGGAATAACCTGCGGGTAAGTCCAGTTGCTCGGCCACCACTTGCTTGGCGTCTGCTACATAGGAGCTAAGATCGCGCCCTTCAATATCGACAAATACCCAGCCATTGGGGCGGGCGTTTTCGGTTTTGATCATTGGTGGACCGTCTTCATAGCGAATATCTGCGACATCGGCTAATGCAATGCGGGCACCATTAGGTGTGACTAAAGGTAAATTTTGTAGCTTCACGACCGAATCACGGTAATCTTGTGGATAGCGCACATTGATGGGATAGCGTTGCAGCCCTTCAACGGTTTCACCGACATTCATGCCGCCCACGGCAGTTGAGATCACTTGCTGCACCTCATTGATGTTAAGGCCATAGCGTGCGGCATGATGACGTTTAATATCGATGGTGACATAGCGACCGCCTGCTACGCGCTCGGCGTAAACCGATGCGGTGCCTGCTACTTGGTTCAAAATAGGCTCAAGGGCGGCGCCGATGGCTTCGATCTGTTTCAGGTCGGGACCCGCTATCTTGACGCCGATTGGGGTTTTTATTCCCGTTGCTAGCATGTCGATGCGGGTTTTAATCGGCATGACCCAAGCATTGGTGATACCGGGAAATTGAATTAGCTGATCGAGTTCTTTATGCAGTTTTTCCGGTGTCATGCCTTCACGCCATTGATCGCGCGGCTTAAATTGGATCACCGTTTCTATCATGGTTAACGGCGCTGGATCGGTAGCCGATTCGGCGCGGCCGACTTTACCCCAAGCCGTTTTCACTTCAGGCACGGTTTTAATCAGCTTGTTAGTTTGCTGCAAGATCTCACGCGCTTTACCAATGGAGACACCGGGGAAGGTGGTCGGCATGTACATTAAATCCCCTTCATCGAGTGGCGGTATAAATTCACCGCCAAGCTTAGTGATGGGGTAATAAGCCGAGGCCATTAACGTTAAAGCCACCACTATCATGGTTTTAGGGAAAGTTAAGCTGAGCTTTAACAAAGGACGATACAGCGCCACTAAGCTGCGGTTCACTGGGTTTTTATGCTCAGGTAAAATGTTACCGCGAATAAAATAACCCATTAATACCGGCACTAAGGTAATGGCGAGGCCCGCTGCGGCGGCCATGGCATAGGTTTTAGTAAACGCCAGTGGCGAGAACATTTTGCCTTCTTGACCTTCTAAGGCAAACACCGGCACAAAGCTTAAGGTAATGATTAGCAATGAGAAAAATAGCGGCGCGCCGACTTCTTCAGCGGCTTTGCCGATCACCTGCCAGCGGTTTTTGTCGGTCAGCGGCGTACGCTCAATGTGTTTGTGTACGTTTTCTATCATCACTATCGCGCCATCAACCATGGCACCAATCGCAATGGCAATGCCGCCCAATGACATGATGTTGGCGTTAATGCCTTGCCAATGCATGATGATAAAAGCCGACAGAATGCCGACAGGTAAACTCAGTGCTATGACCAGTGATGAGCGAATATGGAATAAAAACAAGGCACAAACCACTGCTACCACAATGAATTCTTCGGCTAGCTTGGTCCAAAGGTTATCGACCGCGGCATTGATCAAAGTCGATCTATCATAGGTAGTGACAATTTCGACGCCATCGGGCAAGCCTTTTTGCAGCTCGGCAAGTTTGATTTTGACATTGTCGATCACTTCACTGGCATTTTCGCCAAAGCGCATCACCACCACGCCGCCGACAGCTTCCCCTTCACCATTGAGCTCCGAAATACCGCGGCGCATTTGTGGCCCTAAGCTAATATCAGCAATGTCGCCTAACAATAATGGCGTGCCTTTATCGGTGACCTTTAACGGCAGCGCTTTAATGTCTTCGATATTAGACAGGTAGCCAGTCGTACGCACCATATGCTCGGCTTCGGCGACTTCAATCACCGAGGCGCCGGACTCTTGGTTACCGTTTTTTATCGCCATATTAACTTGTTGCAAGGTCAGGTTATACGCGCGCAATTTGGCTGGATCGATTTGCACCTGGTATTGCTTAACCATGCCGCCAACGGTGGCTATTTCCGACACGCCAGCAACGGTTTGTAGCTCGTATTTTAAAAACCAATCTTGCAAACTGCGCAGCTCTGCTAAATCGTGTTGGCCGGTTTTATCTTGCAATACATAATTGAAGATCCAGCCAACCCCAGTGGCATCAGGGCCTAAGGTTGGTTTAGCGCTCTCCGGTAATTTCGGGGCTACTTGACTTAAGTACTCCAGCACTCGCGAGCGCGCCCAGTACATATCGGTTTGATCATTAAAAATAATGTAAACGTACGAGTCGCCAAAAAATGAGTAACCACGCACCGTGACTGCGCCGGGTACCGCTAGCATCGCGGTGGTAAGTGGATAGGTGACTTGATCTTCCACTACTTGCGGCGCTTGGCCGGGATAGCTGGTTTTGATGATCACTTGCACATCGGATAGATCCGGCAAGGCATCAACGGGCGTGTTTTTTACGCTGTATAAGCCGCCAAGCACTAGAAATACCGTGGCTACTAACACCAAGAAGCGGTTGTTAATGGACCAGCGAATAATCAGTGGGATCATAATTTATCCCCTTTATTAACCACTTGGATTAACTGAAATGCTTGCCCCTGTTTTTGCAGTAAAAACCTCACCTCTTGTCCTTCGGTAAACTGGCGGAGATCAATCTTGTTTGCTGCGCTGTCGTTAACACTAAAGTTCATTTCGCCCGCTTGCCAATTGAGTTCGTTCACGGCTTGATGGGCGATAGTGAGTATGCCAAAGTCCGCCATCAGCATCGAAATCGTGCCACTTGCCCAAACTTCAGTCGGGGCTGTGCTTTCGCTCACTTGGTAATTGATGATTTCATAGCCACCGGCAGCAGTTTTTTGCATTTCAAAATCAATATTTTGACCTACTTTTTCATCTGTTAACTGCAAACCATCCGCTAAGGTAAAATCCATCACCATCCCCGGCCAATCCCATTCTTTTACCGGCTGGTGGTTGATAGTGAGCATGTTATGCCCCGCCATCACTTGGGTGATTTCGCCTTTGGCCCATACGCTGTTTAGCGCCGGCTCAATACCATTGATACGCGATAAATCGGCGGTTTGGCTGGATTCTGAATCCAATAAAAAATGCGCCGAGGTCACCACTAAATCTTGCTCGGTTAAGCCCGCTAAAACTTCAATTTGCTCGCCCGCTTCTCGGCCCACTTCAATGCGCGCCGAGCGGTATTTGCCATTACCTTCAGATAATACGACTCGGGTCATACCACCAGAGCGGATCACTGAAGATCTCGGAATGGTCATCACGGCTTGCTGAGTTTGTGGTTGTAAGGTGATGTTGGCAAACATGTTTGGCTTTAGGGCGTAGTCTGCATTGCTAAATTTTAAACGCATTCTCAAGGTGCGCGTTTTAGGGTCAAGGATCGGATAGACGTAATCCACTTCTCCTTGCCAATTTTGCCCTGGCAGTGCGTCTAAGCGCATGCTGGCTTTTGAGCCTGCTTTGATCCAATGGGCTTGGCGCTCAAACACTTCGGCATCAACCCACACTTCATCAATCGGACCGCCGCTGATCACCGCTTGCGCAGGTGAAAGGTAGCCACCTTCGCGAATGTTTAAACTGGCGATGATGCCGCTGTCTAAGGCTTTTACTTGGATGTTTTGTTGCGCTTTGCCTTGGCGCACGATTTGTTTTATTTGCGCGCGATCCACCCCTAAGGTGACTAACCGCTCGGTTGCGCCCTTAATCAGTCCTGAGCGCTCGGTGCGATAGGCGTTGAGTAATTCTTCTTGGGCTTTGACTAGTTCAGGTGAATACAAGGTAAACAGGACATCGCCTTTATTGACTCGCTCACCGACGGCGTTAATGTTGAGTTTTTCTACCCAGCCACTGACGCGCACGTTCGTTTGCCAAAGACGACTTTCATCAAAGGCGATGTAACCGACGGTTTCAATTTGCGGGGTTAAGGGCGCAATGGTGACGCCTTGGGTTTTAACACCTAGGTTATTCTCCACTGCAGGGTTAATTTTAACGGTGCCCGCAATGTCATTATTGCCCGCTAAATCTTCAGCATAAACAGGAACTAAGTCCATGCCCATCGGGGATTTACCCGGCTTGTCGCGCTGATAGTTGGGATCCATTGGCGCGACCCAATAAAGGGGCTTATCACTGGCGGCTGGGTTTTCTTGGTTTGCTGCTGCGCCAGTCAGTGCAACAAGATAAGGCTGACCTGCATCACTGGCGACATAACCGAGTGCAACGCCCACTAATAAGGTGATGGTGGCAATACTAAATGTTTTCATTGTTGTTATTCTCTATTATTTTCTTGCACTTGGGCGCGCAACCTGAGGCTGTTCAACCTGATAATCAAAACCGCCTAACAGGGCAGCAAGATTGCTTTGGGTGATATTCAAGTCGGTGACTAATCGCGATTGTTCAAGGGATAGGGCGAGCTCAGCTCTGACCGCGCCGATGACGTCATTAAATTGTGCGGTGTTATTTTCATAACCGCGCTCAACCGCTTTCGTGGTGGCCTTGGCTTGTTTGAGCAAGGTGTTTTGATAGAGAGCAATGCGCTCATTGAGATTATGTTTGTCTACCAACAAAGCATTCACTTGGGCATTCATTTGCCGCAGCAGTTGATCGCGCTGCGCCTTGGCCGCGCCCAATTGGTATTGCGCCGCGGCGTGATTGCGGTCTTGCCGGTTGCCGGTGAATAAAGGTACATCGACCGTTAAATAAGCGCTGATTAAATCGGAGGCCGGTTTACCGCCCATGCCGTTGGCTTGGCGATTGGCATACATCACTTCAATACTAAACTCAGGTTTGTAGGCCTCGTTGGCGATAGCCACTTGGGTTTGATTACCTGCAATACTGGCTTTGGTTATGGCAATCATAGGGTGTTTTTCTAACAGCGAGTAATGTTCGTTATTGTGCTGATTACGTGACAATAACTCGTCAAGTTTAGGCCATTCTAGCTGGTTTGAAGTGGCCAGTGGGCGGCCGTCTTTAAGCCAATCTGCACCTAACCATTCAGAGAGCTGTGACATAATACGGCGCTGCATTTGTTGGTTAGCTTGCAGCTTTTCATCAAGTTGGCTGACTTGCAGTTGTGCTTGCAGTAAATCTTGCGTTTCACCTTTGCCAATGGCGTAGTTGGTATCAATAAAGCGCACCATTTCTACCATTAAGCTACGATTTTGCAGCAAAATTTGTTCAGCTTGCTGTTGATAACCTAGCTCTAGCCAAAGCTTGGTCATGGTATTGGCGATTTCTAATTCGCGTACACCCAGTTGCAGTTCAATGCTATCTGCTTGTTGATTCATCTTTTGTTGTTGTAGCGCGAGTGTATCGCCACGGCTAAATTGCTGCATAAAGCCAATGGCTATATTGGTCATCGGGTCGTCATCGAAACCTAAGGTATCAAGGGGGAGGCCGCCTACACCGATTTTTACTTTAGGGTCCATTAAGGTGGCACTGGCCATGCCAGTTTCGCGTATGGCTAGAGACTGGCTAAGTAATTGCTCACGGCTAAGATCACGTTCAAGCGCATATTCAATCAGTTGCTTTAGGCTAATTTGTGTTTCGCTCGCCCAAACATGGACGAAAAATACAGGGCTAGCAACGAATGCTAACGCTAACATCGTAAGTTTAATATTCACGATAAATTCCAATATTTAGTAAAAAATAGGATAAGAAAAGGCCAAGGCCTTAACAGAAACAGACTTTTTTACTTCGACATATTCGCACCGTAGGGGGGGGCTCAATATGCGTTGGAATTAGCTAATAGGGGGGCGATATAAAGAGGATGCACGAACGATAACTTGACCAGCGCTCTCAATGGCAACTTGGGTGCGATGAGGCTGGCGTACAATAAGCTGTTCGCTGGGGGTTAAGGGAAGCGCTAAACTAATACATACCGCAGGACAACAATCATTAGCGGCCATTTTACTGCAATGGTCGGCACTGCTAGTTGTCGTTGTAAGGGGAGCTGAGTTAGGCGTGCTCATCATTTGTTCATTACAATGAGGAGCCTTAGTCTTGGACATTTGCTCATGCCCGATGTCCACATCACCTGCTAAAGGCTGATGTACCATAACCGTATTATTGATTAAGCTAGTCATTTGCATATTCATCATTGCGGAACTGGAGGCACTGCCTGACATCACCAAGGCGGCGAGTGTGAGTAAGTTAATCCAAATTTTGTGAAAGCTGTTAAGCCGCATCACAATATCCCCAATAATTATACGCTTTGATTATAACCACTTTTTATAAGCAAAAGTCAATTATAAGGTTAAGCTTTGAGTTATTGATATAAAATAGTTTTTCTTATTTTAATTTAACCGAACTTGGTTGTTGCGCGAGATTCTGAGTAAATAACCAAGCCACAAAATCATCTTCAGACATAGGTTTAGCGTAGTAGTAGCCCTGGTAAATATGACAGCCTAATGCGGCCAACCGGTTTGATTGCGCTAGCGTTTCCACACCTTCGGCGATCACGCTAAGATGCATACTTCTGCCAATTGAAATGATCGATTCTGTAATAGGGGAATAATCGCTCGTGGCGAGCTCGTCGATAAAGGTTTTATCTATCTTGAGTAAATCGAGCGGCAGATCTCGCAAGTAGGCCATTGACGAGTAGCCTGTGCCAAAATCATCTAAGGCTATTTCTATGCCGAACTTACGCATTTGAGAGAGTTTTTGGATAGTATCAGGTATGTCTATCAGTAAGCCCGTTTCTGTTACTTCTAGCATGATAGAGCTTGGTTTAATGCCTTTATTTTTTACTGCATGGATAATGTCGTCAGCGAATGCGGGTAAGGCAAATTGCCAAGCTGATACGTTAACCGAAAGGTGTCCTTTAAAGGGAATAGAGTTTTCTTGCCATTGCTCTATACGATGCAAAGATTGGTTAAATACCCACTCGCCAATGCTGTGGATCAACCCAGTTTCCTCAGCTAAAGGAATAAATTTAGCGGGTGAGACAAAGCCAAAAGTGGGTGAAAACCAGCGTAGTAAGACCTCCGCACCAAACTGTGAGCCATCTTGCCTAACTTGAGGTTGAAAAAATAATGACAGCTCTTCGTTGGCAATAGCGTTTTTCAATGCTTGTTGCATTTTCATGCGCTCTTGCGCCACTTTTTCTAAGTTATGCTCGTATACCTGATAGCGTCCTCGGCCATTGCTTTTTGCTTTATATAAAGCCAGTTCGGCATGGCGTATGACATCGAGTGCAGTTTCATCGGTCTTAGGAAATAGACAAATACCAAAACTCGCTCCTATGTCTATTTTATGTTCGCCTATTTGCAACGGTTGATTGATTATTTTTTGCAGTTTATCGAGTGACACTTTGATCTGGCTGCCATATAAGCACAGGTGACGACTGATTAAGGCAAACTCATCGCCGCCTTGACGAGCAATGAAAAATTCATCAGAACAGTGCTCTGCTAGGCGTTTACCTATGTGGCGTAAGATGTCATCGCCAATATCATGGCCTAACACGTCGTTAATGGTTTTAAAGTGGTCTAGATCCATCACGATGAGCATGGCTTGCTCTTGGCTAGATTGTAGTTTGGCAATCTGCCCGTTCAAGTGTTCAAGTAGCAGGGCTCGGTTAGGCAAATGGGTGAGGTAATCCTCAAACGCCATTTTCCTAATATCGGCTTGTGCTTGGCTGCGTTGCATTTCGGCGCCTGCTCGCGATGAAAAAATATCCAAAATATCACGAAGTTGCATATCGTCGGGCATTTTTTCGTCATGCATTAATACAATCAGCCCTTTTGCTATGCCATGTTCGTCTTTGATCTTGGTGCAAATATAACTCTCAATTGCTCTTTCTTTAATTAGCGCATCATTTGGGAACAGTGTTTGGACTTGATCTGGGAAGCTGCATACATCGCATTGAGACAAATGGGTACAGGGTGAATGAGTGAGTTCATAATTAAAATTACTGACTACCTTGTCATTTTCTACTACAGAGCAAGTTCTAATGATATTTTTGTTTTGTTCTGAGAGAAAGCCGATAAAGCCATACTTGGCATTAAATAACTTGGCTAGGTTGGCGATCAGATCATGATAAAAGTCGTCACCTTGTGCGGAAGCAACGCCTCGAGCTATATGGCGAATTGCTTGTTGTTGTTGCTCTTGAGCGGTGACATCAGAGCAGGAGACGATGATTTTTTTCGCCTGATTATATTCACGAGTGATAAAAATTTTAAATGTTAAAATAGACTGCTTACGGTGCTCCGCAAAATAAGGTGTGCTGTATTCGTTAAGACTAACAGGAGGCAGGTGGATATTTTCTTTGTGGCTAATATCGGTAATTTCACCACGTTTTTTTGGGTAAAGCAGGCATAAAAAATCTAGAAAATTCACCCGCTCTACAGCTAGCTGACGGTGCCAGAAGTTATCACAAGCTTGATTACATTCAACGACGAAACCGTTTAAATCTAAAATCAATAAAGCAGAAGGAGATTGGTCGACGACTTGAGCCATCATATTGAGACTTTTTTGCGCAATTAAACGTTGACGACGTTCTGCGGTAAGCTTAACGGTTTGCGCGACAATGCGCTGGTTGGTTCTTCTGAAGTCAAGAGCAAGACTAAAGCTCATTAGCATCACTAAAATTACAAAGGCAAAGCCGACGGTGTAGAATATTTTTATCAAGCCCGCGTCGATCATGATGCCTATGATGGCAGAGCTTAGTTGAGCCAAAATATAAAGACTAAAGAAGATGGCAATTCGGGGTTCATTTTTTTTAAACAGCCTCCAGCTACGGTAAGCAACCCAGAGCAACAAAGCTTGGTAGAGGCCGTGCATTAGCTTACCCCAAGGTGAAATTTCGCCTCTTATCAAATTAATACTTTGCTGCCAAGGTAACACTATGTTGACGCGCTCAACTACCTGTTCAAACCTTATTGTGAGTGGCTGTTCATAGTTAATAAACATCATAAACAAACAAACTAACGTGATGATATTAAAAAATATTTTGTAGTTTTTTTGCTGCGTATAAATTGCAATAAAGATAAAGAATGAGGGCGTAAGAGCAAGCACAGAAAATACCTGCCAGCGTAATAGCTCAATGGCAGCGTAAGTGTCAGCTGCAATAAGATACTGAACCGAAAATACTTGATAGCTTGCTATGCATAAACATACCCAAGCAAAGTGAAGGAATAGCTTTTCTTTTTGCTTTAATAAGGCAACGAAGCCGCTAAAGCTGGCGGCAAAAATACAAATTCCTGCGGAAACATAATACAGAGCTTCTAACAAGAGCACTCCTAAATTCTAAGTTAGTATACTTTTGGCTTTCAGAAGTTAGTTTAGTCAAAAACAAATCATGTTGAGTTAAATGTTTATTTCGAGGTTAATTTTGCAAATACAATGACTCTAGGCATAATGCTGTCGAGATAGTCTAAGGAAGTACAGCGTTGGAACTTTTACACCTGCATTTTTTCGATAAACCATTACGTTTGGAGGGCTCTACCTCTGGTGAACAGAAGCTATTTTGGAATGAAGTATTAGTTTCTCAATCTCCAGCGATAGACGGTTCAAAGCGTCAATTCATTCATACTTTTCAATTGCAAAAAGCCGCAACAGACGAGGCAGAGCCGAGCTCGATAGATGCTATTGAGGTCAAATTAGAGATCGACTTAACTTGGCAGCCTTTTAGGTTAGTATATTGCCTAAGCCATAATGACGTGATTGACGCACAAGGCGAGCGCACTGAGCGCGATATCGAGCGTCAGCAAGTAAGCCAACCCATAGTGGTAGAGAGAAAGTGGAGCACGCTAGGGCTTATGTCCTTGGGCTTTAAGCTGTTTAAGAGTGCCAAGCTGATTAAGGTTGCGTTAGCTGGAGCCAGTTTAGCCGCTTACTCTTGGCTGTTTTCGCTGCAGTTTGCACTTGCGTTATTGGCTTGCTTAGTTTTTCATGAGTATGGCCATATTCGGGCCATGAAATATTTTGGTATGAAAACCAAAGGTATATACCTAATTCCGTTTTTAGGTGGGTTAGCGCTCAGTGATGAAAAAATTAATACCCGCTGGCAAGATGTGGTGATCTCCATCATGGGGCCATTTTTTGGCTTGATCATGTCTATTGCCTGCTTAGTTGCTTATTGGGTAACGGGAAATATCTTTTTTGCTGGCTTAGCGGCGTTTAATTCTTTATTGAATTTATTTAATTTGTTGCCTGTCTTACCCCTTGATGGTGGCCATATATTGAAAAGTATCAGCTTTTCGATGAACACTAAAGTTGGCCTGATTGCTTGTTTAGCGGGGGCGGGGTTAGGCGTTTGGGTAAGTTATTCTTTTGGTCTCGCGTTACTCGGCTTTTTGTTGCTGATTGGCTCAATAGAGATTTTGCTCGAATGGCGGATGCGTCATCAAAGTCATTTATTGCCCCTGAATCGCTATGCTCAAACCGTGTCGCTGGTTTGGTATGTGGCAACAGTTGCCGCCTTTGTTAGCATTATTTGGCATCTAGCGGGCACTGGTGATGCAATGTTGGGCTTGCCATTACAAATATTAAGTAGCTAAACAAAGCCGCTTTAAATCTACTTTAATACTAAGGTCGCTGTTGCTGGTGGCCCCATTACTTTTACAATTGGAAACTACCATGGCCATTGGCGCTACAATTATTAAAGCAAGATTACAACTTGCTAATATGGATACTCACCTTTACCAAGACTTTAATCTAACCTTGGCGCAGCACCCTTCAGAAAACGAACAACGATTGATGGTGCGTTTATTGGCATTTGCGTTAAATGCCAGTGATGAACTGATGTTTACTAAAGGCCTTTCATCTGACGATGAGCCTGAGCTGTGGGCTAAATCCATGACCGATGAAATAGATCTTTGGGTTGAGCTGGGCACACCGGAAGAGAAACGTTTGAAAAAAGCCTGCTCACGAGCTAAAAAAGTCGTGTTATATACTTATGGTGGCGGCACTGCAGATGTTTGGTGGAAGCAAAACCAAAAGCAAGCCAGCAAGTTGAGTAAGCTAACGGTGGTTAATTTACCATTGGAACAAACTCAAGAGTTGGCCGCTATGTGCCAAAAAAGTATGGATATTCAGGTTTCAATTCAAGATGGCGAAGTATTAGTCAGCTCTGAGCAAGGCAGTGTTGCGGTGACGCCGATTATCTTGCAATAGCCACAGCAAAGGAAACTAAGTCATGATTAAATTAGCGATCGTAGGTACAAATTGGATCTCCCGTCAGTTTGCAGAGGCCGCGCTACAGAGCCAGCAATTTACAATTAGCGCAGTCTACTCGCGCGATATTGCCCGTGCTCAAGACTTTGCTCAAGGTTTGGCATGTTCGCATTATTTTGATGATTTAAATGCGTTAGCAAATAGTGATGAGGTGGCCGCTGTTTATATAGCGAGCCCTAATTCGTTGCATTACGAGCAAGCTTTATTGCTGTTAAATCAGGGCAAGCATGTTATTTGTGAAAAGCCGATGGCGGCTAATCCGATACAAGTAGCGACGCTATTGGCTGCAGCAAAAGAGCATAACGTGGTGCTGTTTGAAGCCTTTATGACCCAGCATAGGCCGAATTTTTTTCAACTAAAGCAGCACATTGAGAAAATTGCCCCCCTGCGTCAAGTGCTACTCAGTTATTGTCAGTATTCATCGCGTTATCCTGCTTACTTAGCGGGGGATAATCCCAATACATTTAACCCCAATTTTGCCAATGGCTCTATTGTGGACATTGGCTATTACTGTGTTGCCACTGCTGTTGCGCTATTTGGTGCGCCGCGTCAGGTGTTGGCAAGTGCTTACTTGCTTCCTTCTGGGGTGGATGGCCAAGGCTGTGTCATTTTACAATATCCTGAGTTTGAAGTGATACTGCGCCATTCAAAGATCAGCGATTCTAAATTGGAAAGTGAGCTTCAAGGAGAGGGCGGCAGATTATTAATCAGCCACCCAGTGTCACTGTGCCAACAGGTGCAATGGGTCGATCAAGATGGCGCCGTGACTGATATTTCTTTAGTGCAGGCAGACAATCCAATGCGAGAAGAAGCATTGGCTTTTGCGCAGCAAGTTAAATCGGGTGCGATGGATCCTGTTATGTGTCAGCGCTCGCAGCAGGTTGCTGATATTTTGTATGAAGTGCGCCGTCAAACGGGGGTCGTGTTTCCAACAGATGAGGATTAACCTTAGTTAGGTCTTAGCCATTTCATACAGTTCGATACTGTGAGTATGGTTAAGACCGGCTTAAAAAATAGTATTTTCTTTGCTGGTTAAGGCATCTTCATTGGCTCCCAGTAAGGACATGAGTTGTTTTAATACTTGGTGCTTCTGATAGACCCAGCGGGTGTAGGTTAAGGGATACAAAATGAGCCCCGCGCGTTGAAATATTTTGTAGCGGCTTAAATGATAGTAATCTTGCGATTCTCCCGGATAGCCAATTAAATCTAAGGCAACGGTATTCTCACCATATTGGCAGACTAAATCTAATTCAGCGCCCGCAATGGGGTAGTTTTTCCAAGTATTGATACCGTTTATTGTCAATAAACGCGAAACCTCTGCCTGAAATGCATCAAAGTCACTGACATCATCTAGCGAGTAGCTTTGGTTACGTTCTATGCTATGGATGTACTCAAATAACAGCGATTGAGATGGCAATTTGTGTGGGCGAGTAGAGAGGAATATATATTGCTCATCACGCGCGCGCGTGATGGCTACATTAAACACGTCTTCACGATTCATGTAACGATATTGTTGCCCTGAGCTACTCTCATCGACACACATACTGATTAACATAATGTCACGCTCTTCCCCTTGGAAGCCATAGGCGGTTTCTATTTTTATTTTATGGCGCTCAATTTGGTCTGGGGAAAGATACTTACCAATTAATTTGGTGAGCAAAATGGTTTGTTCACGAAATGGCGATAGGATGCCAATGCTAGAAGTCAGCTCCATTTCTGTGAGGTTGTGGATCTTGTTACGCAAAAATTCTAATAAGGTGATGGCTTCTTGTTGGTTTTTGCCACTGTTATATTCGCCCTGACATTTAATGATACTGATTGGGTATTCACCTTGATTTCCGGGCTTATGGCGCATGATCTTGAGTTGACGGTGATAAAATTTACGGTTACTAAAATCAATCAGTGCACTTTTACTACGAAAGTGTTCATCTAACACCACAATAGCATGTTGATTTTGAATACGTCGATTAGCCAAATCTAACGCACTGACGTTGCGATAGTTAAATTCGTCAGTTTGGCTGGCTAAATCATATCGCGCCTGTAACTTATTTTGTTTCTTACTGGATAAAAAAGAGATAAATCTGAGCTGTTTATTATCGCCTACTATCACTAAGTGTTTAGCTCGATAGATAGCGGGTAATACACTGGCGATATCACATTGGCTCGCTTCATCAATGATCACTAAGTCAAACAACTCAGCTTTAAGGGGTAAGCTACGGTGCAAGTCACCTAAAGTTCCAAGCCAAACTGGCATAGCTTGCAGCAGGACACTGTAGTCAATTTTGTCAAAACTGGCCTCTTGCTGCGCTGAGTTATTGGCATTAATAGCTTCACGAAAGCTATTAAGCTGGCGACGATGATGGGTTAATACTTTGTGTAAGCGCTTGCGTCGACTTTCACTAATGTAGTGGCCTAAAGCCACATGGCGAATACGTTGTTGTTGAGTTATTTGGGCAAAGACATCGAATAAAATATCTTGATTCAAGGTGGCACGTTTTGCCCACCAAGCACTAAAGCGGTTTAAAAAATTGGCATTTTGCTGCACTTTCCAAGTCGACATTCCGTAACGAATGGCTTTTTTACAGCGCTTGGCAAACTGTCGCTCCAGTTTCTCCATTTTTAGCTTTTGTTTTTGCAGGCTATCGAGTGGTGTATGGGTTTCATTTTGCTGCGTTAGGTAACCACTTAACAAATCTTTTAAGTAGCGTTTTAATTTTTTATGGTAGCTAGCGTTACCGACGCGTACCACAAAGTCTTGCTGACCTAACATAGATTCAATTTTATCGCCAACAATGTTGACACTTTCATTATTTTGACCCACCACAAGAACCGATTCGCCTTGTAAATAACGCTCAAGTGCGAGACAAGCTATTGTGTATGACTTGCCTGTTCCTGGCGGCCCGATTATTTGACTAACAGTATGGCGCGAGGCGTTATATAGCGCATCACGTTGAGCTTTACTGAGTACCGCGGGAATATTATCTGGCATGGCAGGCGCAAGCTGAGGGGTTGGGCGCAGATCGTCAGGGGGTTGTGGCCCATATTTATCGTTAGGCCTGTTTTGCTCGTTGTCGTTACTTTTCTCACCAAGCAAAAATTGCGTCACAGAGTTGGGCATATATGAGGCCACGGCCATGGCTTTTAAGTCATGGAGTATCCCTCTAGAGGCGACCGAGTAGTTGATTAAAGTAACAGCAGAGGCGGCGATTAAGCTAAACTGGTCGGTTTTTATTTGAGTTTGTTTAGCCTCAATTTGCTCCGCCGTGGCCAACTTTGGATAATGATAAAGCTCTAAACAGTTTATGTTATTACTTAATGAGCTGATCCAGTGGCTTAGTTTTGCAACATCGCGTTCGGTAATATCTTTATTAATAAACTCAGGCTCTGAGCTTTGACTCGATTCCGCTAAGATCCAGCGTAATAAAGGCCAATTAACAATAGGCTTGCTCTTTTCAATGGTGAGGTAATATTCGTTGTTTTCCACGCTCACTTGTGCTTGATAATAGAGCAGGGGGGCGCAAACCGTGCGTTTGCCTGGGTAGCTGGGGGGCAATTTTCCGAGTAAAAAAAAGCTACCGTAGAGTAATGTCTTTTCGCGTTTGTATAGGGTTTGCGATTGATATAAACCTTCACCATAACTGCGTGGCAGTGGATAACGTGGCAGCTCACCTGATATTAACGACTCTCTACCTTGAATAAACCGCGTCGATTCGCAATTTCGATGGAATACATTGAACAGAGTTAAATCTCGATTATCAGCTTGATAACAAGCACGATAATATCGAATGAGATTGCGACAACTCCGGTCTAACATAAAATTCCCTGAAATAATGAACTGTGCTGATGCATCAACAGGACATTCTGCAATGCTAGGCAAAAAATTTAAAGCTGCTAAATAGCAAAATTTGAACTGGGCGAAGAGAGATACTCTTCGCCGCGTAACATATCAAGTTAACTTAGGAGGGAAAACCGGAATTCTATTAATTATTGTTTAGAAATTGAATTCGCTAGGTTAGAAGAGGCATTAGCCCAACTTGGTCCATAACCGCTCAAACTCATAACTAAAAGCTTGTACTAACTTAGGGTTATCGGTAGTAGCGATATTCTCTTGGTTAAATTTTGAGGCACTTCGGGTCCAGTTAAAGCTGCCGTTTAACAGAATTTTCTTGTCAAATAAGGCAAACTTGTTGTGCATATGATGCTCAGTGCGATCGACCACTACTGGAATACCGGCTTCATCAAGTTGATAGACATCTGACCCTTTGTCGTTGCGCTTATCATTATCCGAGATGATACGCACATTAATACCGCGTTGGTGGGCCTTAAGTAAGGCGGCGGTAATCTCATTACATGAGATAGTAAAGACACAAACATCAATACTATGGCGTGCTTGGTTACACAAGCTAACAATGCGGTTTAAGCAATCGTTACCTGGGCTAAAACAAGCGTCGGCGACGATGCTAGGCTGCTGGCTATTTTTGTCTAAGGTTTTGACCACATTCTCTAGCCATTTGATGGCGCGAAACTGTGCTTCGTTAAAATCACCTTGCTCTAACAGAACCGCAAAAGCTTTATTACGGATAAAACTAATTTTATCGGGCTGATTTTGCAGTTCTTGGGTTAATTCCGCTAATTGATTTTTCTCACTTTGATCAAGTTTATTGTCGGCCAAGCTGTCAATTAACGCTTGTTCTATCTCTTGTTGATTCATTCTTATTTACCTTGTTCGTGTTTGGGCTTTTTGCTAATACTCACCTGAGTTTTACCTGTTTCAGTGGTGGTACGCTTAAAGCGATAGCGAGTTTGACTTAAGGTATCGTTAATGCCGGTTAAGTTGGCATTAATATCAAGTAATTGCGATACCGCTTTGAGAGTCATGTCGCCATCACCGCCTAAGGTTTTATGTTTAATAAAATCGGCTTTTATTTGCTGCCAGCGTTGAACTTGCTCGGCAGTCATGTTGCCACGTAACTCGGCTAATTTAAGTAAGTTTTCTTCGGCTCCTGCGGCGAGCATTTGCGCTTCGCCTAAATAGTGGTCTTCAATCAGTTGCATCAGTTCATTGTCATTCATCACCGATGAGACCTTTTCCGCCATTTTATTCATGTTACGGTAACTACCTTGTAACTTGAACGGTGGCTCTTGGCGGTATTTATCAGCTTGCGCAGCAGAGGCGATATAACTTTGGTTTACCGACAAAACAACTTCTTGAATACGTAGCAACTTGGCCAATACGCCAGTGATTTCATTGAGCTCAGCGCCACTGTAACCGTGCTCTAGCTCACTGCTATCGACTTGGTTGCCTTGGGCCATGTTCACTAGTTTATAAATATCTTGCTGTGAACGCGTAGCCAACGGTGCCAGTACTGGGTTTGAGGTCATGGCATTTTCCAAGTAACTCAAAGCAAATGCTTCGTCCATGCCACCTAAAATATCGCCTAGGTTATAAATATCGGCGCGGTTAGCCAGCATGTCTGGAATTTGGAATGCTTCACCTGATTCGGTGTAAGGGTTACCTGCCATGATGACGCAGAATTTTTTACCGCGTAAATCATAGGTTTTCGGTTTTCCTTGCCAGATACCTTCAATACGGCGAGTACCATCACACAGCGAAATGAACTTTTGTAGGAACTCTGGGTTGGTGTGCTGAATATCATCAAGATACAGCATCACGTTGCTACCCATTTCTAGACCTAAGTTAAGTTTAATCAGCTCTGCTTTTGCCGTCGCGTTCGGTGCTTGTGCAGGGTCGAGAGAGTCAACTTCATGACCAATTGATGGACAGTTGATCTTCATAAAGATCAAGCCTAAGCGACTGGCAATGTACTCCATCAAGGTGGTTTTACCGTAACCCGGCGGTGAAATGAGCATTAATAAGCCCATCAAGTCGGTACGCTTGGTGTCGCCCACAGTGCCCATTTGCTTGGCGAGGTTATCACCAATAATAGGTAGGTAAGCGTCGTTGATCAGTTTGTTGCGAACAAAAGAAGACAACGGACGCGCTTTAAATTCAGAAAGGCGTAATTGTGCTTTCTGATTTTGCGTTACCTGGCTGCGTACTTGTAAAAATTCATTATAACCGGGCAAGACAACCTGCTGATGGTGCTCAAGGCGCTGCAAAAAGTTATCAAGTGATAAGTTTAAGCTGCGATCTTTGATCCGCGTATGTTGTCCCATTAAGCCGCTAACCGTGAAATCAAGATTGATATCTAATACGCGACGGCTAACTCTACCTTCACCATTGATGAGGGCAATAGCTTCCGGGATGTAGCCTTGGTATGGCTGCATTTTCTTGTTGCTGACTAAGGCTTGTAACCAAGCTTGGGTGAGTGCCCAGCGTTGTCCTATTTGTCCTTTGAGTTTCTCTAAGGTGTGCTGATAAGAGTTCCACGATGCCGTATCCATGGCGCGTTTCAGCTCATCTGCTAGATGGGTGGCGTATTTGCTACTGGAGAAAACCACAGGCTCTTTGGCGAGCTCTTGCACTAAATAGCGCGAAGCTAAGTCAATCGCGGTGTCATCAACCGGTAATTCAAACTGCTGAGCAAATGCTTGCTGCGCTTGTTTTATTTCACGCTCAAGTAGTTGCTTGGCATCGCTGGAGCCAAACAAGGCTTCCATGCGCAGCGCTGATTTAGCGCGCTCAACCCAAGTTTGTTGCTGCGGCTCTTGTTGGTTGTTGGCCCAATAAATCGCGGCAAAACCACGGCTGAGTGGTGGATACTTGAGCACATCTGCACCAGTTAGAGCCGGTAATAATTGCGCCAAGATCAAACTCGCATCATGATCATGAATACCCCGCTCGTAACCCTCTTTATAGCGCGGTGCGGCAAAATCTTTAACCAGCTGGCTAAGTTGTTGCTCATCGGTTTGTGCCAATCTTAGGGCTTCTAACGTTAGCCCATTTTCGTTGCGCTCAGCAGCATCTAAAATTTGCTTAACGAGGTATTCGGCGCGATAAACATCGGCGGTTTCTGATTCAATTTCTTGTGGCCAAAAGGGTTTAAGGCGGTTTAGTGCTTGATCATCAGCAACGTCAAAGTAGTCGGTGCCGGTTAAGTGAAACACCAGTTTGTCGTCTTTTGGTAATAAGGTGAGGTCTAACTCTTGAGTGTTTACGGTAAACTTATGACGCGGCCCCAATTTGATAACGTTACCACCGTCCTCAAATATTTCCGACTTATCGCGTAATGAGCGTACGGCTTGATCTTTGCTATTTTTAAATTTGGCTTCAACATCATCGGCTTTGACCGAATCATCGAGATCTCTAAGCTGGGATACTAAATCATAAATCTTAAGCGCTAAGGCATCGGAAGCAAAAAAAGTATTAAGCTCGTCAAGCTCGGTAAATTTTTGTACTCGGCGTGTAATACTGGCCAGAATTCGCTCGGCAGCATCTTTTAGGGAGCTGGCTTTGCGTTGGCGGGTTTCCACCATACGCTGGCGGTGCGCTTCAAAGCTTTCGATAACCTCTTCACGTTTGGTCAGAATATCGGTGAGAAACTCTTCTTGCTCACTAAACTGGCTTTCCAGCTCTTCTAACTGCACCAGTAAACGAGACAATTGTTCATCGGCTTTTTCTGGGGTATTAGCTAAGCCTAAAGCGTTGGTAATACTTTGGCTAAATAGCTTAAATTGCGCTGAAAATTGCGCTAAGGATTCGGCACTGCCTAAGCTGCTTTTTTTATGCTTAGCGCTGGCTTTAGTTTGATTTAAACGGCCATAAATTTCTGAAATGGTGTCGATGATGCGGGTGCGCACCGTGGCATCGTTAACTTTCAAGGTTGCCATTAACTCGGACAGTAAATCGAGCCCTGAAGCCATTAACTCCAGTTTTTCGGCAACTGGCTCAAGCTCGGCGACGGAAACGACACTCTCTAACTCGTGATTAAGTTGATCTAATTTATCGTTATAAGGTGCTAATGAGGCGTCTTTAGCCAAGAAATCAACGGTCTTTTGGCTTAACTTCGCTTCTTCTTGCTCGAGCTTTGTGCCCATCTCGGCAATTTTTTGCTCATCCATGTAGCGCATGGATTTAATGGTTAGTAAATGCCCTTTTTGTTTGCGTAGTGAATCTAATCCGCCAACAAACAGCTCAGGTGTTTGCCAAGAGTCAGGTGTTAACGCGCTAATAATGCGAGCTTGCTTTTGCTGGGCTTGTTGTAGCGCTTGTTGCGCTTGCTGACGGATGGTTTCAACTTTTTCAAACTCATCCAAAACCAGCTCGGACGTTTCTGATATTTGTCGTAGTAACGGATCAATTCCGTTTACTTGGGGGGCGTTCATCCAGTGATAGCTATCAAACATGCGGTTAACATTTTTGATTAGCTCGCCATAAAGCTTAATAGACACCGCTTGGTTATTAATGGCTTTCACTGTACTAAATAGCTCAGAAATACCGCGGACTAATTCAGCATTACCTATTTTGCCAAAAAAGCTTTGCTTACTGGGTTGAGTGCTGGCGTAAAAATCACTGCAATAAGGCGTTTGCCAAATTTGCATTGGGTGCACGCGTGTTGGCTCGTCTTCAGCATAAAACAGTACCACACGACCATCGGCGAGGGCGGCGTAGCCGTGGCCGAATAGTGGGTTTTCCAATGATTTATTGATCAGATTGTAAGAGTATAAGGCGACTTTACCTTCAACGGGTTCATAAAATACATACAGCACATCTTCGCCATTGGGGCTTTTGATGGTTCGCTTATATTCAAGACCAGTGATGTCATCATCAAAGGTTTTGTATTCGCCATTTTGTAAATAATAACCACCGGGGAAAATAATGCCGTGGTTTTCAGGTAGCTGAATGCAGGCGTGGCCAATATTATCAATGCGTACCACGGTTTCGGTATTGCGGTTGTAAACTAAATAACGCCAAGTTTCTTCGCGATAGGGCAATATTTTCAATAAGATCAATGAACCAACTTCGGCATAGCAAAAGCGCGCATCATCCAGTGATTGGTTATCATCAACCACATCTTCGGCGTAAATACCAAGGCCTGAATTAGTGTTGTTTTCGATCTTGATGGTTAAGTCACCTTGGGTGGTTTCCACAAACAAGGTGTCTAAAATATTCATGTGCGGGAAGCGTCCCGCCACTTCATTTTCACGAGTACACTCACGCCATTCAAAATCATATTGATTAGGAGGGAGAAGATCGCGTTCGCCGCGATTATCAATATACTCGATGGTTTGGCCATCGCTGCTAATACTCCAACGGAATACTCGTACGTCAGACAGCTTTAAACCAATTTGAAAACTGGCCAGTAACTTGCCATCACGCACCGCCAGGCGCAGTAGACGGGCTTCTTTGTAATAGGTGTAAAGCTCGGTGAAATCTTGCTCAAAGCGTCCGTTATCTAAGAAACTGCCAGCCATGGGTTCGGCATGCATCTCATAACCAGCTTCGGTTTGATTTAATTTATACAGGCCAAATACATCCGAAATTTTAATTTCTTGTTTCAGGCCGATAAAAACGTTGTAGCCAAATAACAGGTAATCGCCCGCACACACGATATCACGTGCTTGGCAGTTATTTTCGGTTCTGACTCTGACTCGCCCCAGCACATGCATGTCTTCACGGCCAAATTCTTCTAGGCGTGCTTGGTTGAGTTGCTGGGTTTTTTGTTCAAGCTCTGCGCCTTGCTGATTAAGGCGCGCTCGAATAACTTGGTAAGCTCCGCCTTGGGCGACGGCGGCTAAATCTTGTTCATTTTCTGCAACAGTTTGATCCGACATCATGCATCCTTTTCAAATACTAGGTGTAAAAACCGGCTCAATCGAGCCGGTTTGTAAACAATGACGTGGTTAAACGTTATGCTTCAGTGGACTCTGTTGTCGGTTTTTTCGCTTTGGTTTTTTCGTTCAATAAGCCACCTAGTACATCAGATGAGTCTTTCGCTGGCTGTTGCGCAGTTTCTTCATTACCAATGAATTTGTTTAGTAGCGCGGCTACCGATGGGCTTTTACCCACTAAGCCGTTGATAGATTTGCCTACCGTAAGCGCTTTGCTGAGTGAGTTAAAGTAGTCACCTTGACCACCAACAATATCAATGTTGGCTTTTTCAAGAGCAGAAGACAGTACATTCGCTTGTTGTACGGCAATGTCTTTGTTAACCGAAATCGCTTCCATTGCTTGCTCGAAGTCTTTCTCTAGCTGCATACGGAACTCTTCATGCTCACGTGCATCTTTTGACATCGTAGCCATGGCGCTGAACTTCTCAACCAAGCCTTGTGCTTCGGCGTGGAATTTCGCGCTAAGCACGTCGGCTTCGGCCATACCTTGTTCTTTATCACCTTTGGCTTGAGCAGACAGTTTCATTGCTAATACGTCAGCTTCAGCTGTACCCAATTCGCGTGAAGCAAGGGCTTTAGCCAAGCCAATGTCTTTATCACCTTTAGCTTGAGCAGACAGTTTCTCTGCCAGTACCGCCGCTTGTGAAAGGCCGATATCTTTATCACCTTGGGCTTGAGCGGTGAGTTTCTCAGCCAGAACCTTCGCTTCTGCTAGACCATCTTTTTCTTTCGCGCTGGCGTTCGCTTCTAGTACGCGGGCTTTAGATAGGCCAATTTGCTCATCACCTTGTGCTTTAGCAATTAAGGTTTCTTGTTCAATTCTCGCCTTCGCTAAGCCTTCTTTTTCTAGGGCATCGGCAAGGGCTTCTTTCACCCGTGCTTCTGCTAGACCTGGTGCTGATTGCTCAGCCTCAATGCCTTCTGCAAGTTTCTTCATTGCATCAGCATTTTTCGCTGATGCTTCCAGATCAGCTTGGGCCATGGTGATGATTTTTTGCGCTTCGTGTTTCGCTTTGATTTCATCTGCTTCAGCTTGTTTCACTTGTTTAACAAGCTCTTCTTGTGCTTCGGCTTCAGCATTTAGGATCACCACTTGGCGATTACGATCGGCCTCTGAAACTTCACGAACTTCTTTGATTCGCTCTTCTTCTTCCGCCACGGTTTTTTCTACCGCAATGCGCTCACGAACCACGTTAGCGATTTCTTTTTTCTCAACTTCTAGAGCGCGTTCTTTCTCAATGGTTTGCAGCGCTACTTCTCGTTCACGAGAAACGACTTCTAGGTCTTTCGCGCGTTGTACCCGTTCTTGCTCAACGCCAATGGCGCGTTCGCGGTTTTGTTGTGCTACTTCAATTTCACGTAGCTTGTTTTCTTCTTGAATAGAAATTTCTTGTTCTGTTGTAATGCGAGCTGATTCCGCTTTTAAGCGCTCTTCCTCGCTAACACGCATTTGTTCTGATTGTTCACGCGCTTGAATGTTAGCTACTTCGCGCTCTTGTTTCGCACGGGCTTCTTTTTCTTGGCGATCTAGTGATAGCAAGTGCTCGATGGTTTCAACGTTTTTCTTCTTAATCGCACGCTCTTCATCGCGAATAAATTCGTTGGTTTTTACATTTTCTCTTGAAGTCACTTCTGTGATTTTACGAATACCTTCAGAGTCCATGATGTTGTTTGGATCCAATGCCGATTTTGGCGTTTGTTCCAGATAGTCGATTGCCACGTCTTCAAGGGCGTAACCGTTTAAGTCATTGCCGATGGTTTTTACTATTTCATCGCGGAAAAATGCTCGCTCTTCAAATAGTTGTAAAAACTCCATCTTTTTACCCACGCTTTTTAGCGCTTCAGAGAATTTGGCATTAAATAGATCATTTACGGCATCTTTATCTGAGGCGCGATCGGCGCCAATCGATTTAGCCACTTTCAAAACGTCTTCAGCGGTTTCATTTACACGCAAATAGAATGCAACTGTGATGTCGGCGCGCATATTATCCAAACAAATTAGGCCGTCTTTACCGCGACGGTCAATTTCTAAGGTAATTAATGAGATGCGCATTTTTTCCATTTTGTGGATAACTGGAATGACTAAGGCTCCAGTGAAGCGAACCTTTGGCACGGCTTGAGTGGTGTTAACAATCAGTGCAGTACCTTGTGGCACCTTAATGTAGAAGGCTTTAACAAGCATTGCCATGGCCAGTAGGCCGATGAATGCAATGCCAACAATGATCAGAATAGTTGTTATGTCTAACATATTTTGTCCCTAAAAATAATTACGAATGAGGGGTTACGTGGTAAATGTCTTGCTCTGCTTGGTATTCCACCAACAAAACAGTATCGCCACGATTAAGTTGGTTAGGTTGTTGTGCTCTTATTTTTATAATGATACCGGCTGCGCCATTGTTAAAATTGGCTTCACCAAAGGTATCGGTCACTGTGTTGCTGCGGATTACCGCGGTTTGACCAACAAGATCTTTTTTGCTTAAGACTTCTTGATCGCGAAAAACTTTCCTTAAGGGCTTTACACATTGGCAGGCAATGAGGTCGCCGAGCAGAAGGCTAATGAGCATTACTGCCAAGCCAACTCCCAATTGAGCGAGTAAAGGAAGCTCCCATTGATTCATTTGATTTTGCATTATCATGCTAACTATCCACGAAAAATAAAATAGTAATGACAATGCAATGGTGGCAGGCACGCCATCCAATTTTAGCTTGGCCAGTATGCCAGTCATGTCTAAAAATGAGTCGTCGACGTCAATATCAAGCATTTCAATTTCGGTCATGCCTATCATGGTGGCTAACCAATATAAGGTAAACAAAATAACAAAGCCGGTATAAATGGCAGTTGGCAAACTAAATGCAAGATTGAAAAACATGCTCATTGTGTCTATTTCCTACCTAATGATTAGCATTTTTATTGTTATTTGATTATCAAGGCAATATTAAACGCTTGTTTATATCAGTATTAAAAAGCCAGCGCAATTATGTGTTTGACTATTTTTTGCCATCTTGGGTTAACCTCGATCTATGACTCATTTTTGCGTCATCACTTTTTAGAATCGGGCCTGAAAAAATAGTCAAGTAAACTCAATAAACTCTAATTAACGAAAGTTAATCTTCTAAACACCGGATGTTTACCAATGGGGTTATATGATAGCCACAAGTTTTAGGCAGTTACCTTGTTTTATTGTTAGTTCGCTCTTTGTTAATTGCTCAATGTTATTGATTAATTTACAGCTAGAAGTCAGATTAGCAAAAGATAAAAGGGAGCAATATGAAGTCTTATTTTCAAACTATTCGTTCACAAGCAGGAGCTAATGCACCTGTTAATGGTTTTCCGGCAGTGCTACGAGCGTTTATTCTCGTGTCATTTTTTCTGTTAGCACTGCCACTTCTTTTTATACTGTTGGCGCTGCAGCTAGTGATAGGGGTCGGTTTATTTATTGCCGCAATGGTGATGAAAAATCGGCAGCATCATCAAGCTGAAAGCTGGAGTAATGGTGAGAAGGTTATTAACCCTCTCTAGTTAATTGTGCAGTGTGTATTGAGTGTTTTAGTTTTAATGTGTTCCATGTTCCACTTGTTCCATCCGTAAATTGTGTTTCTATTGTGCTTGTCACCATCCCTTTGCCCAACCTTGCGTTGGGCTTTTTTTGTCGTTATTAATCGGGTGGTTTATTGTGCTTATACTCAAATAATGCCCTTTGCCCAACCTTGTGTTGGGCTTTTTTTTGTTGTTATTGGTCGGGTGGTTTATTGTGCTTATACTCAAATAATGCCCTTTGCCCAACCTTGCGTTGGGCTTTTTTTTGTCGTTATTAATCGGGGGGGGTTATTGTGCTTATACTCAAATAATGCCCTTTGCCCAACCTTGCGTTGGGCTTTTTTTTGTTGTTATTGGTCGGGTGGTTTATT
>NZ_JAUOPX010000186.1:0-260 GCF_030547455.1 Motilimonas sp. 1_MG-2023
AATCCCTAACTTTACTCTCCGACGGCATGCATAAAGTATCCCTTTCTAGCACCACTGGAGCATTAAATATCTCGGCGTTACAGTCATTTTGTTCCCGTTGGTTGGTGCCAAGGTTATGGCATTTTATGGAGAAATATCCCGAGATTGAAGTGCGTTTAACGCCAAGCTTACAAGTAGTCTATTTAGCACAATCGGATTTTGATTTAGCGATTCGTTTTGGCTTAGGTTAATACCCGAACTGCGACAGTGAAGCCTTGATG
>NZ_JAUOPX010000187.1:0-259 GCF_030547455.1 Motilimonas sp. 1_MG-2023
TAAGTAAAACTATTAATCGGAGCACTAAATATGAAATTGACAAGGCATCACCCTACACCATAAACACCAACATCTAGATTAATCAAATTAGATTTACCCTCTTAACTTACACTCATCCACAAAAATATAAAATAATAATAATAAAACACTGAGTATTTACAGGTATTAAAATTAATCTCATCATCCTTGATGGGTTTTTTTATTATCTATAAAGGCTAATAAATTTAATGGTGTGTGTTTCAAAAAGAAAAGAATGCAG
>NZ_JAUOPX010000188.1:0-259 GCF_030547455.1 Motilimonas sp. 1_MG-2023
GCGATAACCCATAACGGCATACAACACAACAAGATCTAAACATAGGATGATCACCTTTTATGCGGGTAGCAATAAAGGTCCTTCACTCTAAAGTTGATATAATATAGCGATCCGGCAAATGTCGGCTATTATCTCATTTATGAAGCACACGGCCAACACATAAACCGCATGATACATCTCACATGAAATGCAGAGATCTTGGCGTGCAGTTTGTTGTGAAAAAGCGTACATTAACGCCAAAGAAGTGGAAAACGCCGCG
>NZ_JAUOPX010000189.1:0-259 GCF_030547455.1 Motilimonas sp. 1_MG-2023
TTTATATTATCATTTTTTGTTGTTTATACTTTAAAATAAATAATAACTGTAATTTGTTTTGCTTGTAAGGCTTAAAATTATGTTTATTGTTTATGTGCATAATGTTAGAATTTTTTTGTTAATTTGTTTATTTTTAGATTTGAGATATATAGAATGGGTTATTTTTTTATTTTTATGAGATTGCTTTTTTTTTTTGGTGATTTGTTATTTGTTTTGGCTATTTTTTATGTTTTTATTTGGTTGATTTATGTTTTTATTC
>NZ_JAUOPX010000190.1:0-258 GCF_030547455.1 Motilimonas sp. 1_MG-2023
GTAACGAAGCAATGTAACACGATCGAAGTTTTTTAATTTTTGGGAGTAGAGTGAGTTGTAATCCATTTTTAATTGGTCTGAATCTTCTGATGTGTATATTTTTAAGAATATTTATGATAAACTGTATATATTTATTTTAACATATTTTAATTATTGTGTATCTTATCGTTCTATTTAATGATGTATGTTTTCTTTTTGTGCATTGGTTTATAGTATGGGAAGTAATGTGTGTTAATAAATCTCCTATTGAAATAGTTC
>NZ_JAUOPX010000191.1:0-257 GCF_030547455.1 Motilimonas sp. 1_MG-2023
CCTGACTCAGAAGCCATCACCAGGAAATCATCTTTAGTAACAGTGTAACGTGATGGACGCAGAGCGTTACGGTCTTATGTTTCACCTACTTGTACACCGTCAGTGAAACAAACTGATGCAGGGCCGTCCCATGTTTCCATGATGTTCGCGTGGTACTGATAGAACGCACGACGGGCAGGATACATGTTTTTGTTTTCTTGCCATGCTTATGGTATCATCATCATTAATGCGTGTGGCAATGAACGGCCAGAAAATAT
>NZ_JAUOPX010000192.1:0-257 GCF_030547455.1 Motilimonas sp. 1_MG-2023
TGACGTAATCACATCATGATCCCAGTGTTGGTAGTGACCGATGTTGTTGACAGCCAGGCATCGGATTTTGCAGAGTTTACATTTGAACAGTTGCAACATAACTCCGATTTACTTAAACCCGTCATCATGATTGAGCTAAGTGGTTTATATAATGCACAAGGCAATTTCCATGTGAGTTTTTTTGAGCTTGAAGCTGCCCCTTTTGTTGCAATTGTGTTTTAAGTTCAAATGTTCGGTAATGTGACAAACCTAAGCGA
>NZ_JAUOPX010000193.1:0-257 GCF_030547455.1 Motilimonas sp. 1_MG-2023
AAACTATTAATTCACTATATAAAAAAAACTCTACAACATCAAAACACTCCTAAGCAAAAAAACAAAAACACTTATCAATGTCAAACAAAAAGCTCAAAAAATTAAAAAAATAACCGATACCACGATAAAACAACAAAAAACAGACAATAATTAAAAAACAGCAAAAACAGTATTTAAACACGACATCACTAGAATTATCAACTTAACAACCCAGCTAAGACAAACCAATGTACATATCCTTCGGCTAAAGATCAATA